>CALQJP020000012.1 GCA_943330925.2 Chryseobacterium gleum | reverse complement strand
CGTAATGAGAACTCCATAGTAATTGGTATCACACAATTCATACTGGATGTAATCATTCAACTCAACTGCAGAAAAAGTATCTAGGTCTCGCTCTTCGGTTGCATAGGTTCCCGCCGATTGAATACAGTCAGGAGCATCTTCCCTGTTGCACGAAGAAAATGAAATGAGCATTGCAACGAAGAGCAACCAAGTCCAATTGACTATGTAGCGCGAAGTGTTCATCTGCGTATCGTGTAACCTATTCCCAGCTCGCCATAGTCGGCCTTTGCAAAGTGTGTTTTCAAAGTAAGCTGCGCGTAGAGGTTTCCTTTAAGTGCATAGCGAAGTCCAATGCGATGATACAGCGAACCATTGAGGCGCTGTGCATCGATCACATAATACCCCTGCTGAATTTTCAACGAAAAACGATCGAAGAACAGGCTGTAAGAAAACAACGCTCCAACTTGAATGGCCTGCCGCGCACGAATGACATCACTAGTGCGTTGCTCAACCAACGGAATAACAGAAGAGTCAAATAGCACATCCACTCCCAAACCGAAAGCGCTCTTGTACGAAACTCGCTTTTCGCCCAAGAGCGACAATACTGTTGTCACATACTTACGACCTGTTGGTGGCGGAATTTCCTTTAGTCCGCCAACGATTCCGGCACTCAGCAAATACTTATCAAGCTTGGGACTTTCCAAAACCTTCATGTAGGAAGCGCCGTTTTTACCAACCACATACGACACAAATACACCGGCGTTGTTGGTTCCCAGATTAGGCAACTGAAAAGCGCCATTCGACAAATGACTCAATCGCAGCCCTGCCCTGATCTCACCTTTTGAAAAAGAAAAGATACGCGCTGAGTACTGCAGCGATATGGCAACATTTACTTGCGAGCCTAGCACCGCCGCTTGATGGTTCGTCTCGAGGTCCCAATGCTTTGTAGCATAGCCCATGCCCAGCCCCAAGCCAAGCCAATGCTTGAATCCGGGTGTAGAAATGCGCAACCAATCTTCCACATAGCGCTTTCTGTTCAAGGGCAAATTCAAGAGATAGGAAACCGAATATTGCTGCCCGAGTTGGATTGGGTTTCCTGTATCGGTGAATGATACATCGACACCGTGCTCCGGCATATTGTATGCCTCATGCCAGTACTTGGTGCCATCAACCAATCGCTTGGCATAAAAATTACATCCCAATGAATGCCCCTGTATCAAATGCGCCATCGACTTATGATGGGGAATTACAAATCCTGCATGAGGGGAAACTGCAAGGTTCCAGCGCGCTGTAGTATCTAGCTGAGCACTGGCTGCAACATATGTATAAAGGAAGAAACACAGGAGGGTTGAAAGTTGAAGGTTGAAAGTCTGTAATGTCAGGTTGCGCAAAAGGAACATGTGAGCAAGCTGAGTGCGGTATGTTTTCTTTTTACTCTTCATGCGATGTGCAACGATCTACAATTTCCTTCATACGACTTACGCTGATTTCCTTCGAGTAGTTTTCGATAAAACGCCTCTTTGCAGCTTGCCCCATTGCGCGAACTTCTTGGCGATGCGTTATCATTCTCTCCATAGCATCAGGCCAATTTACAGTGACATCCGCATCCACTAAAACACCGCAGCTTCCTCCATCGAGAATCTCTGGAGTGCCGCTGCTGTTGGTGCCGATAATCGGCAAGCCGCAAGCCATGGCCTCAATCGTAACAGTACCGAACGTTTCACCCTTACTGCAAAGCATGAAGACATCAATGGCATGATAGAAGCGAAACACCTCATCGCTGTAGGGATGAAAATGCACATAGTCCGACAAGTTGTGCAGCTTCACAAGGCTGCGCAACCCGATTGCATAAGCATCCCCTTCATTGCGTGTCGGCTCGCCCACTAACAGCAAGTGCGCTTTCCTTCCGCGTGTATGCAACAGATGGAGTGCTTCAATTGCCAAATGTTGCCCTTTCAATGCATCGAGTCTTCCTATTACTCCAAATACAAATGCATCTTTTTCTATTCCGTAATACGCCCGAACATCTCCCTTTAAATCTTCATCAACCCGCAAACGTTCGGCATCAACACCAAGCGGAACAACGCGTATGCGCTGAGGTGAAAACCGTGTGCACGTTTCGACCTGCTTACGCAAAAAATCCAGCGTACTCACCCACACATCGATGGGACGAAATCGCAGGGTATGAAACACATCGCGCTTGTTTACTCCAAACTGCATGGCTTGTTGATAGAGCAATTTGAATGAACCGCGCGAGAAACGCTTCGCCCATCCCAGCGTATCCATATCGCGAGTATCCCGAAACCAAACAAGCGAAATTCCATCGGTATGAAACTGCTTGGATAAACTGCGCGCGGCTCCGATATCGAAGTATTTTTTATTTCTTGGAACGGGCCTTACCTCCAATCCTTGAGCAACTGCATTTCGGAAATACGGTGTTTCACTCACACCATACACAATCACCTTATAGCCGCACTCCTTCATCCAACCGGCATATCGCACTGCGTTCATCTCGAGTCCTCCCCAAGAAGTCGAGCTGCAATAAAAAGCCAAAACGATTGTGTTATTCATTGAAAGAAAGACATGCCTGGCTTAATCATTACACAAGGTTCCATACTCAGCCAAAAACAGCAGTAGGTCTTGCACGGTCACAACGCCATCAACATCCAAGTCGGCAGGGCAATCGCAATTCACACTGAACGTACATGAGCCATCGTCAACCTGAGCACCTGCTTCGTAGTTAATCGCATTCGCATAGGTGCAACCGCCCACACCGCCCAGCACAATCCAATCAACCGCATTGGTTTGTCGCGTGCACGTTCCGTTATTCACATAGGCATAATAGGTCCCTGCTTGTGTTGGCACATAGGATTGATCTTGCGCCCCCGCAATGAGCTCGTTGTTTCGATACCACCAGTAGCTCATTTCAGCATCTACCTGCAATTGGCCCGGAACCTCTGTATTCAACGTTGGATTGAAGGGACAACTGTCGTGAACCTTGTAAATTACGTTCGATGTCTTTGCGATATACACTTCACCACCGGCATCTTCACCAAAAGCTACAACAGCGTTTCCAGCCGCTACCAGATTAGAGTTTGTAAAACCTCCTGTTCCATTCGGCACCAACGAGAACACATCGCCATCACAAAAGTCGGAATAGAAATACACACCTTGCAGCGCGGGGTATGCAGCACCCCGATACACCACTCCGCCGGTAATGGAGCAGAAGCCTTCATTGTGTGCATGAACCTTTACCGGAAAATCATAGTTCGAAGAAGCACCGCATCCATTCGTATTGTATGCCGCGTTTCCTTCATAGCATCGCCATCCCCAATTGTATCCGCCTTCACTGGACGCAGGCTCGAAGTTAATTTCCTCCCACAGATTCTGCCCCACGTCGCCAATCCATAAATCGCCCGTTAACTGATCAAAGCTGAACTTCCAGGGATTGCGCAAGCCCATCGACCAGATTTCAGGCAGCGTATCGGTTTGACCTGCGTACGGATTTGAATCGGGAATCGAATAAGGCAATGCATCCACATTGATGCGGAGCATTTTGCCCAGCAATGTCAGCGGATTCTGAGAGCGTGCCTCCGGGTCACCTCCGCTACCTCCGTCACCCATTCCGATATACAAGTAGCCATCGGGACCAAATGCAATGTGTCCGCCGTTGTGATTGGAATAGGGTTGATTGATGGTAAGCACTATCGAGGCCGATGCGGGGTCTGCCACATTCGCATCGGCACTTACTGAGTAGCGCGCTACAACCGTATTGCCGGAGCCGTTGGTGTAGTTCACAAAAAAGAAACCGTTCGACAGGTAATTCGGATGAAAAGCCAACCCCAAAAGTCCGCGTTCGCCCCCGGTAGAGGCCAATGAAGACAAGTCAATAAACTTTCCGATGTACTGCCCCGTGGTATCGATGATTTCAATATCGGCCTGATTCTGCTCCACGATAAAGAGCCTGTGATCGCCGCAGTTATAGATTCCAACAGGAACACTGGCTCCTGTATAAAACGTTTCCAGCACAATATCGGGTGGTGTAAGCGACTGTCCGAAAAGCCGAATTGCTGCGAAAAAGAACACGAGAGAAACGAGTGTTTTCATGGGGTGAAATATGATCCCAAACATACACCAAACACCTTGCAATACCTCGCTAGAAAGGCGCCTGTTCTCCACCATATCCGAATGGCTCGTCATCATCAGCCATCGTATTGAGTTTCGAGGAAATAGTAATGGTCGTTGGGCCGCCCGGTTGCGATTGGTTAGAACCAAACGATGTATTGGCTTTCATAGTAGAATCGCCGTATTGCTTATTGTCGTAATCGAAGCCTTCCAGGTTAGCAAATTTCGCCAGTCGACCTATGAAGCGGAGGCGCACCTCGGCCAGCGCACCATTTCTGTGCTTCGCCACTATGATGGTGCCGGTGCCGGCTGTAGGGTTGCCTTCGGCATCTACATCGATCTGATAGTATTCGGGGCGATAGATGAACGCAACGATATCTGCGTCCTGTTCAATTGCGCCCGATTCACGCAGGTCGGATAGCAACGGTTTCTTATCGCCACCGCGTGTTTCCACCTGACGAGAAAGCTGTGAAAGTGCAATCACAGGCACATCCAATTCCTTCGCGATTCCCTTGATGCTTCGTGAGATATTCGAAATTTCTTGTTCACGATTTCCGGTTTTCGATTCACCACCTACTGTCATCAACTGCAAGTAGTCGATGATGATCATCTGAATTCCGTGTTGTGCTTTAAGTCGACGGCACTTTGCACGCAATTCAAATACAGAAAGGCCGGGAGTATCATCAATAAAAATAGGCGCCTCGGCTATGCGAGATATGCGCTGGTGAAGCTGATGGAATTCGTGATCCTGCAAACTGCCCTTGCGCAACTTCTCGCTGTCAATTTCTGTTTCGCTCGCAATCAAACGTTGCACAAGCTGCACACTGCTCATCTCGAGCGAGAAAATCGCGACCGGAATATTGAATTCAACAGCCATGTTGCGAGCCATCGAAAGAACGAACGCTGTTTTACCCATACCCGGACGAGCAGCAACAACAATCATATCGGAGCGCTGCCAGCCGCTTGTAATTCGATCGAGTTCGGTAAAACCCGACGGCACACCGCTAACACCGGAAGTGTTCTTGCGTGCGTTTTCAATTTGATCAAGTGCCGTCTTGATAAGCGAACTCATCTTGTCGTAATTCTTGCGAATGTTTCCTTCAGCTACCTGAAACAGATTGTTCTCGGCCTTGTCGAGCAAGTCAAACACATCACTCGTTTCATCATAGGAGTCCCTGATGATATCATTCGAGATGCGGATAAGCTCACGCTGAATAAACTTTTGAGCGATGATACGCGCATGCGTTTCTACGTTCGCCGTCGATGCCACCCGGTTGGTGAGTTGTGCGATATACAAGGGTCCGCCGATCACCTCAAGCTGTCCCATTTTCCGGAGCATCTGCGTAACCGTCAGAATATCGATTGGCTCGCCCTTTTCAAAGAGTGAACGAATGGCATCGAAAATCCGTGAGTTCGCGTCTTTGTAGAAACTCTCAGGCTTGAGAATATCGATAACAGTATTCACTGCGTTTTGCTCCAGCATCATTGCACCGAGCACAGCCTCTTCCAAATCAGTTGCCTGCGGAGGCAGCTTTCCCATCTCCACTCCCATGGACTGGTTCATGGCATCGCGAACGCCTTGCAGGCGCTCTCTTCTTTTCTGACGGTTGTCTTGATCGTTCATTGGTGCAGTGTGTGGTGATGAAAAAGCGGACGTCAAAGATGCACTCACTTGCTGCCTTGAAGCCAATTTTGTTCTGAACAACAGCACGCTATCTACCAACGATGGCATGTTGACATTTGTTAGGCTTTGGCAGTCAATAAATTTGACAAAAAACTGACCCGTTTCCAGGCAAACCAGAAGTAGTTTTCAACGATGCAAGTAAATTCTGTCTCTTTTGGCGTATACTCTTCCCACTTCAAATGGCTGCTCATCAGCAGCCTTATTTGGGTTTGTGCGTCGGCATGCAACAGGCGAGACATTGACACAGCTTCGCCCAATATTCAGATAGCAAACCCAACTGCAGGCGCCATTTTCTACTTCGAAAACTCCATTGAAATCGAAGCAACCATTACCGACGACCGAAAACTTGAATCGGTACAATTGGATGTAACCGATGCTCAGAACAACCGCTATCTTCAATCTCAATCGTTCTTTCCCTCACAATCATCGTTTCAACTCAACTACAGTTTAACCCACAACGATCTTTATCTGACCAGTGGAACTTACTACGTTCGGATAACGGCGAGCGATGGCGAAAACGAACAAATCGCCTTTCGGGAGATTCAATTGATTGAAGCCCCTCGTCAGCAGGAAAGAGTATTCATCATTCGAGAAAACGGAACAGGCACGCTCATCGACACACTGCACGACAATACTCTAGCACCATGCCTCAACTATGCTGCAGGCTATTTATTTGGCGGCATCGACTCGCGCTCCAACCAACTCGTGGCCTGCGGTCAATCACCTGCCTCGCTGCTCAGCAATACCTTTCCGGACTTTCAAAATGCGAACACCCCATTCCCGTTAACGACAGAACTGATATCAGCCTTTCATCACGACAAGGCGAACCGCTGTTTTTATTGGGGTACAAACTCCGGATCGATTTGGAGAACGAACATCAACGGAACACAACAAATTGCAACGTTCGGCAACGCAGCCATAAAAGCAATTGGCTCTTCTCCTACTCACATTGTTGCATTCTGTGAGGGGAGCTCCGGCAACTACATACATGCCCTGCGCAACGACAACGGTGTAATCGAAACATCGCTTCCCCTCGACTGGGATGTAGTCGGAATCATTCATTTGAATTCCGAAAACGATCGTTTACTGCTGATAGGCAATCAGGCAGGTGCAGCTCATTTTACCTGGCTCAACCTAAGTACTTCTGCCATCAACGAAGTGTTCAACTTCTATGAGTCTTCACCTGTCATATCGGTGTGCGATGCAACGGGCAACAACTTCTATGCGGTTCATGAAGCAGGTATTGGACATTACGTCAATGGGCTTAACAGCTACACCATGAGCAATACAGTTACTGCGGAAAAACTAGTATACGACGATTTGGAAAACACCCTCTGGGCCGTTACTGCGGATGGCGCAATTCGCATGGATGAAAGTGCGCAAACCATCCTGCAAAGCATTCCTGTGCCAGGCATTCAGGACGTTTGGATTAAGTATAACAAATAACTCAAGGCTTAATTAAACCTACCTGCCAAAGCCCTCGACCGAATGTACCCGCAACGAGTGTTTTGTTGGCGTAATTTATTGCCAGCGACTTCACGAAAGTGCCAGGTATTCCGGCCATTCGTATCCAATTGATCTCGTCGATTTCGGATGTAAACACTCCCCGATCGGAACCAATATAAAGCCGCGGATGCGCGCCTCGCTGCAACACCATTGACTCGCATTGAGCATCGTTCCAATTGCCCGTTACATCCGTATACCTTCTGCCGTCATAATACCAAAGCTTTCCATTCGTATCTCTTCTATTGTAGAGCAACCAAAACTTCGTGCTGTCTGAAGGGTCTACTTCAAGCGCAGAAATCCAGCCTTCAAGCGGCACGTAAGGAACCTTTTCCCAAACGACCTCCTTTGCATTGGATGCAAGCAAATTGTGTGTTACCCACAGCTGGAGCTGAATCATGGAGCCCTTATTCAACACATACACATACATGGTATTGGGATGATCAGGCGTTACAAAAAACCGATACGCATTGTACAACACAGAATCAACCTTAGCACAGTCAAAGATGGTTTCCCAGTTTTGCCCTAGGTCGGTTGAACGTCGCAAACGTTCGCCTGCACAATACAAGGTTTGATGCTCGGTCGGATGCAATCGGATCCAGCTGTGCCACTCCGTTTTTCCATTGGGACGCAAGGTTTGATTAAAATTCTGTCCGTCGTAAGTTGCCGTAATGGCTCCATTTTGCGAAGTAGTAAATACTGCATTTCGATCGGCGTTGCTAATGGCACATTCAAATCCGTCGCCCCATGAAACGTGTCGCCATGTTCCATTCTTAAAATAATTTCCTCCCACATCATAACCACCAAAAGCCAATCGAACATCTTTCGACTGTGAAGTAGCAATTCCGAAAACATTGGCGGCTCCTATTCCTTCGCAACGCGGTTCCCAATACTGGGCCTCCTCATCCTTGCTCCAGCTCACTCCGCCATCATGCGCTGCCCACATGCGTCCGTTTGCAGGCGATTGGATAATCTGATGCACATCGTCGTGCATTTGGTTCCTCTCAATTTTATCGAATGTTCGTCCACCGTCGTTACTAATCATGACAGGTTGCACATTGGCACATGCCATCCATTGTGTTACCATATCAACTTCAAAAGCTCTTGCACGCGTAGGTATTACATTTTGAGCGTCACCATCCATCGACCGAACAAACTCCCATTGCCGGGCATTCAAATCGTAGAGGTACAATTGTGCGGGCCCACTTTTACTCTGTGTAGCGCGCTCGCTGCATGTAAAGAGAACGTAGACAAATCCGGGAAGAACATCAGTATAGTTCAAGACCATTCGGCGAAAAGGGTATTGATCGATGGCACTCAAATCGGGAAGCGCATGCTGCTCCCAATTCAATCCGCCATCTGTACTTACCTGCAACTGATCACCGGCTGCAAGCACTGTCTGACCATTACCATATGTATGCAGCCACTCGATATCGTAGAAAACTCCTTGCGCAACTCTTTTCCATTGGGGCACTCGCTTCGTTCTGCCAAACAACCAACCCAGTGGTCCGTAATCGCTCGTTTTTTTGCTGACATCCTCACACAACCAAAGTCCTCTTGAACTGGCAACCATTAAAAAGTCAAAGTCTGACGGGCTGCATACCACCTCACCGATAAACGATGGTGAATCGAGCAAGTGGAAAGGCAATGCCGTTGAAGGATCGGCGCCGTTGATGCATTGATACGTGCGACCTCTGTTTTTCGTGACCCACAAACCATTGGTGGCTACAAATTGATCGTCGCCATCGCCGGTTGCTATGACCCATTGATTCGTTTTCTTCTCATTGACAGCGATACTCGACACGCCCGAAACAGGTAACGCATCCGTGCCGCCTTCATGCCAGTGCTCACCTTCATTCTGTGTATACCAGAGACCACCGGTTGGTGAGCATGCCCACAGTTTATTGGGATCTGTGCGATGAACATACAGGTAATTGATTCGGCCCGTTCCTGAGCCCCTGCCGCGTGCATATGCGGGAACCCCCGTGCCCGACTGCTCGTCTTCCAGTGGCATAGTTTCAGGCCCCAGGCATGTCCACGCAAATCGCTGAGAGGGTTCCGGCAAACTCAATGCAGAAGAAGCATTGCGCAATTGGCTTCGCGCATAGTCCGGAATACCTCCGTGAACAATGGAGTCATTCGTTTGGCCTCGAAGAAGGCTCGCGAACGAAAAGGCTGCAACTAAAAACAATACAATACGCATCTCCACCGAATTTACATCCATTGAACGTAAAGCACAACTGTTAAAACAACAACGCCCTCTTGTGAGGGCGTTGTTTCAATTGACTATTTCAACTTGAATTTCTTTTTAACCGCTTCAATTGCATTCAACTCTTCCCAAGGGAACAACTTCACTTTCACTTTGATTTCGTTCTTCTTCCCTTTGTTGAACACCTTCGTAACAACCTGTGACTCGCGACCCATGTGACCATAGGAAGCTGTTTCAAGGTATATCGGTGTGCGCAATTTGAAACGCTTTTCAATGGAGTACGGACGCATGTTGAATTCATCCATGCCGCGCACGATGCGTGCAATTTCACCGTCGTTCATCTTCACCTTTGCCGTGCCGTAGGTGTTTATATACAAACCAACAGGCTCAGCTACACCAATTGCATAGGCTACTTGAACAAGTGCCTCATCGCATACACCGGCAGCCACCAAATGCTTTGCAATGTGGCGTGTTGCATACGCCGCAGAACGATCCACTTTCGAAGGATCCTTTCCACTGAACGCACCACCACCGTGTGCACCTTTTCCTCCGTAGGTATCTACAATAATCTTGCGACCGGTCAATCCGGTATCACCGTGAGGACCACCAATCACAAACTTTCCGGTTGGATTGATGTGATAGTTAATCTTATCGTTGAACAACGCTTGCACACGCTTCGGAAGTTTCTTCTTTACGCGTGGAACAAGCACATTGATTACATCTTCTCGAATCTTCTTCAACATGGCCGCATCTTTATCGAAGTCGTCGTGTTGCGTAGAAATAACGATTGAATCGATGCGAACAGGCTTGTTGTTGTCGTCGTATTCAATAGTCACCTGGCTCTTTGCATCGGGGCGCAGATAAGGCATTACTTTTCCTTTTCCTGCCTGAAACTCACGACGTATAGCCGACAATTCACGAAGCAGTGTATGAGCCAACTCCAATGGCAGAGGCATGTAGTTGTCGGTCTCGCGCGATGCGTAGCCGAACATCATACCCTGGTCGCCTGCACCTTGTTCTTCCGGCTTCTTGCGCTCAACACCTTGGTTGATATCCGGTGATTGCTCGTGAATAGCAGAGAGAATACCGCATGAATTCGCTTCAAACATGTACTCGCTTTTGGTGTATCCGATTTGACGGATCACATCGCGTGCGATGTCTTGCACATCCAGATAAGCATTCGACTTCACTTCGCCGGCCAATACTACTTGACCAGTAGTTACAAGGGTTTCACAAGCCACTTTGGAGCTTGGATCCTGCGCCAGGAAGTTGTCGATTAATGCGTCTGAAATTTGATCTGCTACTTTGTCGGGATGTCCTTCCGACACGGATTCTGAGGTAAATAAATACGGCATGGTGTTATTGATTGTGCGCCAAAAATAGACCAGATGCCGGCATTTCAAAATTCCCGTGTAAAAAAGCGCTACTCGGCAACTTCCGACGAAGCCGCTTTCCTAGTTCGCAGCAGCACGATGGCAAGTGCTATTAAACCAAGCAATGCCAATGCAATCGCCCAACGAATAGCCGGACTATCAAACTGAAACTCTACAACACCGGCAGTCTGTGCCGGAATCAACACGCCCATAGCCATATGATTGACACGTTCGATTGGAAGAACTTCACCATTCAATTTTGCCGTCCACAAGTGGTGATAATTCGCATTTAAAACCAACCATCGGCTGTATTCAGTTGGATTATTGACAGAGGCTCTGTAGGCATTGTAATCGACCTGCACATTCTCTAGTTGCCCTTCCCTTCCCACATTGTCCAAATGCACAGGCAATCTAAAAATGCAACCCGCTCCTATGCTGTCGCCGTCCAAACAAACGCGATGTGGAAAGTACATCAGCGGATTCTCGAGCACCCACGCCAGCATGCCGCTATCCTTGGCCTGATCGAACGTTCGGAAGCGCAGTGGGTTTTCACCTACAGAGCTAACGCGTCTGTTGAAGGTTGAGATATTGGTTACCAATGCTGGACTGGTAAGCAAACCTTGCGACTCATCCAATAATTTCAATGGTGTTTGATTGGCAGTTTGATCATGGGCAGGCAATTGATCCAGCGTATCAAAATAGGCTTTGGTTTCTGCATAGGGTACCGAATGATAAATCGTAGTCGGTGCTGTCAGTCGTGTCTGAATCATCAAATCGAGCACAACAAAAAGCATCAGTGCTGCGAAACGCGACAGCTTAAATATTCGGTTGGCAGCCAGCATCAACGCAATCAAAGAAATCGTAACAGCGCTGCTAACAAACAACTGACTGGCGAAACCATGCGAAGGGAATTCACCGCCGCGCACAACTTCTTCAATCGTCTTCATCACCAAACCAGATTCCGCTGAAAGCCACGCCGCACAACCAACAACCAGAAACATGGCAATGAAAACCTGTATGAATCGCTTATTCAAAACTGCTTCGCCGTTAAGCCATTGGCGCATTGAAAAGCCTGCAAGCAAAAGCATGCACATAATTCCATACCCTCGGAAAAAAGCAGGATGTCTGAAAAGGCCGAATCCCGGTAAATGATATACCTGGCGATATATACCTGACTCATCGCCCATGGCCAGCCACATTGAAAGAATCAGTGCCACGAGAATTCCCCAAAACCATTTAGATCGATCCGTTGAGGAAATCAAGGTTGCTCCAAAAAACAAAAGCCCGGCAATTCCAATGTATGCATTGCGCAAAGACAAATCGGTTATCTGAAACATCGAATGCGTGGAAAGAACGCTATACGGAAACAAAAACGAAATGTAGTCGCTCCAAACGAACGGGTTCAGCGTAATCGCTTCATACGGCATTTTACCAGAACGATTGAAGTATGGCAAAAAATCAATAAACGCTACAATGAACGGAGCCAACAACAACAATAAGAATGTGACCGAAATAAGAGCGTTGAAAATGAACCGACGGAGGAACGCCACCTTCGCGTTACTTCTTACGAAATAATAGATGGCGATTGCCGGCAAGAGATACAGCAAGACAATTGTAAATGCCGGACTCGCGCCAGTGATGTTGCACATCAGAAAAAACGACAGCAAGGCAGCGTAGCGCGCACCTCCGCCATTCAGGATGCGCAGCCAAGCCCAAACAATCCAGGGCAACCATGCAATACCAATAAGGAACACCATCAGTTGGGTGGAGCCAACCATAAAACCCGACAACGCATAACTAATAGCCAATACCGTGGCTGTTCGGTTGCAACCGTGCATCCAACGGCTCAGTGTAAACATACCCCAACCCGATATAACAAAACACAACACGACCTCCAGAATGAGTGAGGTGATATCATATTGACCGAGCAGCAGAAGCAACCAAAGAATCGGATACCAGCAACCACTCTGCAAATCGGAGTATCCGGGATACCCCAGCCGCTGGAACGGATTCCAAAACGGGAGTTGCCCATCCATTATGTAATCACTCACGAAAAAACGATAGGGTAAATACCCGCGAACGCTATCCCACTTAGGTATAAACTGGAAGAAACTCAGCGGGTAAATCGCAAGCACCAACACGGCTGCTATAAACAGCCAATACTTGCTCTTTTTCCAAAGCAACCCGGTGTCGAAATCAAGTTTCAATTAAATCATGGTTTAGCGGTGGTATAAATACAGCAAATCGATAGACGAACAACTAAAAAGTCGGTTTAATTTGAGAAGGATTTTGTTCAATCCGAATACCGAGTATATTCGCACCGCTTTATCAAGAAGGACTGAGGGAAAAGGCCCTGTGATGTCCTGGCAACCCAATACGAGTTGGGTGCCAACTCCTCCCCTCACATGAGGGAAAGATGAGGCAGCACTTCGTTCGTGCACCTCTCCCTTACACTTCTTGGCAAAGCATAAGTACCATACCTATGACTTTACACGATCTGTCTCAACAGAAAATCATTATTCTCGATGGCGCCATGGGCACCATGATACAGCGCTACAAGCTCGAAGAGGCCGACTTTAGAGGCGAGCGGTTTGCCAATCACCCCAGCGACTTAAAAGGCAACAACGACCTTCTTTGCCTCACGCGTCCCGATATCATTGAGGAAATTCACTTTCAATACCTGCAGGCGGGTGCCGACATAATTGAAACCAACACCTTCAATGCGCAACGCATCTCGCTGGCCGATTATCACATGGAAGACCTTGCTTATGAATTGAACCTTGCTGCTGCAGCATGCGCACGAAAGGCCGTTGAGCGCTTCCAAAAAGAAAATCCAACTGCTACGCCACGATTTGTTGCCGGTGCAGTTGGCCCTACCAATCGCACAGCATCTCTTTCACCCGACGTAAACGACCCGGGTTACAGAGCGATTACTTACGATCAACTCGTGTCGGCTTACAGTGAGCAAATAAATGGCCTACTCGACGGTGGCGTGGATGCACTGCTCATCGAAACAATTTTCGACGCACTCAATGCGAAAGCAGCTCTTTATGCCGCAATGGAAATATGCGAGAATCGAAGCATTTCGATTCCGCTGATGATAAGCGGAACCATAACCGACGCCAGCGGGCGCACACTGAGCGGACAAACAGCCGAGGCATTCTTTATATCCATGTCGCACGCCCCATTATTCAGTATTGGTTTTAATTGTGCGCTTGGCGCCGAACAACTTGAGCAATATGTGCAGGTGCTGAGCAAGCACGCCGATTGCTGCGTGAGTGCATACCCGAATGCCGGACTTCCGAACGCCATGGGGCATTATGATCAAACGCCCGAGCAAATGGCCGAGCTTGTCAAGTCATATTGTGAAAAAGGTATCGTCAACATTCTCGGCGGATGTTGCGGCACAACTCCCGATCACATCAGAAGCATATCTGTGATTGCGAGCCAATTCCAACCCCGAAAAACAACTATTGAAGCTTGATGCCGCAGGATTTATGAAATCAACAACTCACAACTACAAGATTCGACTATCAGGACTGGAGCCTTTACTAGCTACATCCGAATCCAATTTCATCAACGTTGGTGAGCGTTGCAATGTGACCGGGTCGAAGAAATTTCTCGAACTCATCAAGAACGAACAGTTCGATGAAGCACTTGCAATAGCCAAAGAACAAGTGGAAGGCGGCGCACAAATCCTCGACATCAACATGGACGAAGGATTGATCGACGGCGTTCATGCAATGACTCGATTCTTGAACCTGATTGCCAGCGAGCCCGATATCGCTCGAATTCCGATTATGATCGACTCCAGCAAATGGGAGATTATTGAAGCCGGATTAAAGTGCGTTCAAGGAAAAGGAGTCGTAAATTCTATTTCACTTAAAGAAGGCGAGCCCGATTTTATAGCAAAGGCAAAAAAAATCAAACGCTACGGAGCGGCAGTAGTAGTTATGGCCTTCGATGAAAATGGTCAGGCCGACTCGCTCGAGCGCAGAATAGAAATTTGCCAGCGAGCCTATCGAGTGCTGGTGGAACAAGTAAACTTTGAGCCGACCGATATCATCTTCGACCCCAACATTTTCCCTGTCGGAACTGGCATGGAAGAGCACCGCAACAATGCTGTGCATTTCTTTCAAGCTACAGATTGGATCAAGAAGAACCTGCCCGGAGCCTTAGTGAGCGGAGGCGTTTCCAACGTTTCCTTTTCTTTCCGAGGCAACAATCGTGTGCGTGAAGCAATTCACTCCGTGTTCCTGTTTCACGGCATTCGCAACGGTCTGGATATGGGTATTGTAAATCCAAGCCAACTCGAGGTGTACGATGAAATTCCAAAAGAATTGCTGGAGCTCGTGGAAGACGTGGTATTGAATCGCCGCGAAGATTCCACAGAGCGCTTGCTGGAATACGCCGACAAGAACAAGGAGTCGGCAAAGAAAGAATCAAAGCAAGATTTAGAATGGCGCAAAGCTCCATTGGAAGATAGGCTTTCGCACGCGCTCATAAAAGGCATCATCGATTTTATCGATGAAGACACCGAAGAAGCTCGTCAAAAATATGGAAGGCCCTTGCACGTGATAGAAGGCCCGCTCATGGCAGGTATGAGTATCGTAGGTGACTTGTTCGGCTCCGGAAAAATGTTTCTGCCACAAGTAGTGAAAAGTGCACGGGTCATGAAGAAGGCAGTAGCCTATCTCGAGCCTTATCTTCAAGTAGAAAAAGATGAATTACGCGCAGCAGGTGGAACAGCTTCAAGCAATGCGGGCAAAGTGCTCATGGCTACCGTTAAAGGCGACGTACACGACATCGGCAAAAACATAGTGAGCGTAGTGCTTGCTTGTAACAATTATGAAATCATTGACTTGGGTGTGATGGTATCTGCCGATAAAATTCTCGAAACAGCCATAAAAGAAAACGTGGATGTGATAGGACTTTCAGGCCTCATTACACCATCGCTCGATGAGATGATTCATGTGGCCAAAGAGATGCAACGCAGGAAACTTTCTGTGCCTTTGCTCATTGGTGGTGCAACAACTTCGCGCGTGCACACTGCAGTAAAAATCGAACCGCACTACGACCACCCCGTTGTTCATGTGCTCGATGCAAGTCGCGCAGTTACGGTTGTAAGCAGCTTGCTAAGCAAAGATCAACAGCGGGAATATGTGGCATCGCTTCGCAATGAATACGCAAAAGTGCGCGACAACTATGCAGCACAAAATGAAAACCGTTCGCTGCTGTCCTTGAACGATGCGCGCCACAACAGTGCGAAATTGACATTTGATTCCACCACCATACAAAAACCCGCTCAGCCAGGTGTTCATGTATATGGCGATATCGCATTGAGTGATCTAGTGCCCTACATCGATTGGATGCCGTTCTTCCAATCATGGGAACTTGCAGGCCGATTCCCACAGATATTGGATGACGAAATAGTTGGAGAACAAGCGCGCCAGCTATTCGACGATGCCCAAAAAATACTGGAGGAAATAATTCAAAACAAGTCTATTCAGGCGCGCGCCGTATTGGGAATATTTGAGGCGAATAGTATGGGCGACGACATACAGGTGAACCATACGCAAACATTTCGCACCCTTCGCCAACAAACGAAAAAAGCAAACGACCAGCCGAATTATGCCTTGGCGGATTTCATAGCACCCGAAAATTCCGGCGTTCAAGACTATGTAGGATGCTTCGCTGTTTGTGCTGGCTTTGGAGTTGATGACTTAGTGAAAATATATGAAACTAATCACGACGACTACAATGCAATTATTGTAAAAGCAATTGCCGATCGACTCGCAGAAGCACTGGCAGAATACATGCACGAAAAGGTGCGCAAGGAACTTTGGGGTTATGCCTCCAGCGAGTCGCTCACCAACGAAGAGCTCATCAATGAATCCTACGCAGGCATTCGACCAGCTCCAGGATACCCGGCATGTCCCGATCACCTCGAGAAAACTACCATTTGGGAGTTATTGCAGGTGGAAAAAGCAATAGGCATTTCACTCACCGAATCATTGGCTATGTATCCTACTGCGGCAGTAAGCGGTTACTATTTTGCGCACCCACAAGCAAAATATTTCGGCATTAACAAAATCACATCCGAGCAAGTAGCCGACTATGCTAGTCGCAAAGGAATCACACTCAGCGAAGCCGAAAAATGGCTCAGTCCCGTTTTAATTTAAAATAAGAACATGAAAGTAATCGACCATATTTCCAGGGCAAAATCAACCCTATTCTCTATCGAAATTCTCCCTCCGCTGAAAGGCCAAAACATCAACTCATTGTTTGAAACGATGGATGAATTGATGGACTTCTCTCCGGCATTTGTAGATGTAACCTACCACCGCGAAGAGTATGTTTTCAAAGACGCCGGTAATGGTCTTTTGGAAAAAAGGGTTGTTCGCAAACGTCCGGGAACCGTTGGCATTTGTGCCGCTATCAGCAATCGATACAAAGTCGATACGGTGCCACACATCATTTGTGGTGGCTTCAGTAAGCAAGACACAGAAGATGCACTCATCGACCTCAACTTTGTTGGGCTCGACAACGTTCTTGTGCTTCGTGGCGACCCCATCAAAAGCGAAGGGCGGTTTAAGCCCGACCCCGAGGGTCACGCCTATGCCGTGGATCTCGTGCATCAGGTGGTCGACATGAACAGCGGCACCTACATAGACGCCGATTTGAAAGACGTGCAGCAAACAAACTTTTGCATTGGTGTGGCAGGCTATCCCGAAAAGCACTTCGAAGCGCCCAATATGAACTCAGACTTGCGTTACTTGAAAGCCAAAGTGGATGCAGGTGCAGAATACATTGTGACGCAAATGTTTTACGACAATCAAGCGTTCTTCAAGTTTGTAGAAGACTGCAAAGCGATGGGAATAAACGTACCCATCATACCCGGATTGAAACCGCTGGCAAGTCGCGCACAGCTGAGTGTAATACCTCATCACTTTCACATCAACATGCCAGATGAATTGGTGCAAATGGTAGAGAAGGCGAAGTCAGAAGAAGAAGTGCGAAACATTGGAATTGAATGGTGCATACAGCAATCGAAAGAACTCATGCAAAGCGGAGTTCCTGTTTTGCACTATTACACGATGGGAAAAGCCAAGAGCACGAAGGCGATTGCGAAAGCGGTATTCTAAGGGCGAGGTGCGAGGTGCAAGGCGCGAGGTGCAAAGTGCGAGGTGCGAAGTGCGAAGTGCGAGGTGCGAAGTGCGAGGTGCGAGGTGCGAGGTGCAAGGTGCGAGGTGCGCAGATGACGCAAAGAATACTCCTTCACTCTCTCACCCTTTCACTCTTTCACCCTTTCACTCTTTCACCCTTTCACCATTCACTAACCCAACTTCAACACCCACAGCGCGCCGCGCAGTTCCTTCCACCACTCGGAGCGTATGATTTGCTCAGGGGCAAGGCTCGTAATTTTTTCCAGTTCACCTAACACAATAGACAGTGGCATTCCCTGATTATCGAGCGTCAATTTGGATGTGTTTTCTTGGATAAAATCATAGACTGCTGTGGGCAATTTTATTTTGATGTGCCCGCGCTTAAGAACTATGAGCGCCTCACAAAACCCTCCGGCAGATTGCATTGCCTTCATCGATTCTCCTTGCCAAATAACCATGTAGCCGGGAGTGTCGATGGGATCGGGCAAATTTGTTTTAATGGCATTCGCAATGGTGAGCGGATGTACTTTGGGTTTCGGTATGGAGAATGAAAAGAATTTTTGCAAAGGCAAGTTCATTCCGTTTCCATGCATGTAGTTGTAAAGTGCCTTCTTCAGTCCTTCGCCATACTTTTCGTGGTCTGCACCTTCAGGATCTTCGTGGTACAGGTCGTTGTTTGCGAAACCTTTGAATTCGGGCCCCACGCGAACAACACCATACTTCTCCGGATTCAACCCTACAGGACTATGCGATGTCATAGCAAACTGGTGCCAGTGCGCGCTGTGCAGCAATCCGTGTTCGAAAAGCATGCGAACAATTTCGAGCGAATCGATGGTTTCCTGTTCGGTTTGAGTTGGAAAACCATACATGAGATAAGCGTGGACCAATATTCCGGCATCACGAAATCCCTTGCAAACACGAGCAACCTGATCAATCGTCACACCCTTCTCCATCAGCTCCAGCAATCGCGGACTAGCCACTTCAAGACCACCGGTAACAGCCACACAACCGGATGATGCAAGCAAACTGCACAAATCCGGAGTGAAGGTTTTTTCGAAACGAATGTTACCCCACCAACTTACCTGCAGCTTGCGTCGCAATATTTCAAGCGCCATGTCGCGCAGCGCAAGTGGCGGTGCCGCTTCATCAACCAAATGAAATCCGGTCTCTCCTGTCTCCGCTATCAACTGCTCCATCTTGTCAACCAAAGCAACTGCAGGAGTCTGCTCATAGCGTGAAATGTAATCGAGCGATATATCACAAAAGCTGCATTTCTTCCAATAACAGCCGTGCGCAACCGTGAGCTTATTCCATCGACCGTCATTCCACAATCGATGCATCGGGTTGGGCATATCAATAACAGACAAATACTCCTTCAAACGCAAACCTTCGTATGTGGGCGCCGGCAGTTTCTTATGACTGTAATCTCCACCCATGCGATTATTCTTAAAAACTACTGCATCGTTTTCTCGCGTAAACGTGCGTATGTAGTGCTGCTGAGCGTCGGGTTGTCGAACATTCTGAAGCAATGACATCAAGGGACCTTCACCGTCATCGAGTGTGATGTAGTCGATGTAATTGAATACTCGCTGATCATAAATATCACGCAATTCGGTGTTGGGATATCCACCTCCAATAGCAATTGGTATGTTCGGATGATTTTGCTTGATCCATTGTGCGCATTTCAAAGCACCATAAAGGTTGCCACCAAAGGGAACCGTGAACCCAACGAAATCGGGTAAGGACTGTTGGAAGTATTTCGAAAGTTCATCGACAAGCAGCACATCGAAGTAGTTGTTTTCCGCTTCCAGCGCTTGCTCAATCGGATCGAAACTTACAGCAGTTCGCGCGATGCGCTCTGCATACTTCGAGAATCCGAAATGCGGACCAACAGTGGCCTGTATGAGGTCGGCCACATCTTCCAGATACATGGTGCACTTGTAGCGCGCCTTGTCCTGCACACCGATGTTGCCGAAAAACCATTCAATGTCGGTAATCGTTTTGAATCGATTTCCTTCAGGCAGATAATTACTATTGGCAATGCGATAAGCAAATGAGTAACGGTCGTTTTGAAGAAACTCAATAACCGAATCAATAGTATCCTCGTAGTGTTTGCGTCTCGTAAGAATGTTCTCAAGCGCTGGCGCGAGCTTAAAGTTGCCCGCTTCGATGGTGTCGAAGAGCTGCTCAAATCCAGCTCGGTTGAACACTCGCAGCACCAGATCCAACCCCAAGTCGCCTTGCTGAAACTCATATCCCTCCTGTTTCAGCAAACCACACAAATATGCAGTCGCCGGATAAGGCGTATTCAATTGGGTAAGTGGAGGAATGAGCAGTAAAGCCTTCATGGTGCGGGCGAAAGATACGAATGGAAGAGGCGACGGACGGGATGCGAAGAGCGATGTTACTGTTCACCAGGTCACAACTTCACCATTTCACAACTTCACCATTTCACAACTTCACCATTTCACATCTTCTACTCCACCACTTGAAACGGATCGCTGAACTTGGGATCTGTAATCATGGTATAATCGGTAAGCGTTCGCAGAAACGCAACGATGCCTGCCTTTTCCTCACCGGTCATATACATTCGAATCGGAACCATTCTTCCATCAATAATTTCTTGGTCATCCGGTATTGCAGGTCCCAGGTGATTACCCACGAT
>CALQJP020000011.1 GCA_943330925.2 Chryseobacterium gleum | reverse complement strand
TTCCAAGTGTCAACTTTCTTTCCCATGCTGTAAACCATGTGATAACGCTTAACACCTTGTTCATCCCAAACGGTCCAAATGCCGTCTTTAAGTCCGTTTTTGTAGTAGGCTTCTCCGAGTTGTTGGCCATTGGAGGCAAATTGAATCCAAACACCTTCTTTTTGTCCGTGGCTGTAGTTGCCGGTTTCTTCTACATAGCCTTTCGAATGGTAGTACTTCATTTGACCATCCAGCAGTCCGTCTTTTACCTCGATGTATTGCTTGTAGGTTTTACCGTTCTCTGCAACTTCCAGAGTTGCCGTTCCTGTGAATAGATTCCCGTTTTCATTGAAATAAAGTCCGTCTTTCAGGAAGGGCGCTTGTGCCAATAAGGTTGTCAAGCCTAGGGAAATTGCAAGCGTTAGGAGAATCGTCTGTTTCATGTTGTTTAAGCTCACCGCGGGGTTGGTTTACCCTCGGGTCACACAAACGTAACGATTATTTAACACAAGAGTTCCATTTCCAGTGTTAAAATTTTCTCTTGTAGTGAAATTTACTTTTCCTGAAGATATATAACGGGCTGCTCGCTGATTGAAGCAGCGTCGAACGAGAGGGTTTGGAAGGACACCAGAGAGACGGTAAACAGAACTGATTCGTTTGCAGGAAATTCAAGTGTGAAAAGGCCTGACTCATCAGACCAAGCTGTGTATTTTGAATTTTCCGCAGTGATTTGAACCCCTGTTAGAGCTTCACCGGTTGAAGCATCCAAAATGCGGCATTGGATTGATTTCACACCCGGGTTAGGTGTGTTGTTCACACTAGCACCGAAAAGACTTAGGTGAATGAAAAAGGCCAAAACAAATAACCCACGCTTCATGAGGCAAAAGTCCGTTTAGATGCGGATTTTTGTGTTAAGGGGTGGTTACGTTCTTATTAAGGCTTTTGAATAGTGACATGAATACAAGGAATTGCTCATCGAACTTTCGCAGATTTTCCAGGTCGATTTTGTATTCGGCCTTGGCACCGAAAATTCTGCCTTGAAGCAGACCTGCGCGCTTCAATTCTCGCATGTGCTGCTGTATGGTGGCTTGAGATAGTTGGGGCACTTCTATGGTTTCACCCTTAACGGCATAGCCTCTTTTGGCAATTTCGATTAGAATCGCAATGCGTGCCGGATGGCCAACAGCACGCGCAAAATGCGCGATGTCTTTCTCGAGTTCGTTATAGACAGATTTATCTTCCAAGGTGGCCAACTGGGTTTCCGCAAATGTGAAATCCCACAGTTGAGCACACGTCAATGATGTGTTACTGTTTTATGAATAAATAGTGTGGTTCAAGACCTCAGTATTTCAGCAATTTTTCAATAGCGGATCCGAGGTATTTATTGGCAAGGAAGTTTTTCTCCAATTCGGCATTGAATGGGATGGGAGTGTCCAGGCTAGCGCAGCGCACAACGGGTGCATCCAGGTGCTCAAAGCAATGTTCGCCAATACGGGCTGCAATTTCACCGCCGATTCCTCCGGTCAAGGAGTCCTCGTGCAATACGATTACGCGTCCTGTTTTCTTCACCGATGCGTATATCGTGTCCATATCCAGCGGAAGCAATGTGCGCAAGTCAATTACATCAGCTTGTTGTTCCGAGTGTTGTTGCAAATAGTCTAAAGCCCAGTGCACACCTAACCCGTATGTTACAATGGTGAATTGATTTCCTGTTCGCACGAGTTGAGCTTGTCCGAAGGGAATAGTATAAAATCCATTGGGAACCTGCCCTGCAATGCTTCTATACAGTCCTTTATGTTCAAAGAAAATAACCGGGTTGGGGTCTTCGAAGGCTTGGCAAAGCAAGCCTTTCGCATCATATGGGAAGGCCGGGTATACTACCTTGAGGCCGGGAGTGTGGGCAAACCACGCCTCGTTACTTTGACTATGAAACGGACCTGCTGCCATTCCGGCGCCTGTGGGCATGCGCACTACGACATCGGCCTTTTCTTCCCAGCGATAATGAAGCTTGGCCAGGTTATTTATGATTTGATTGAATCCGCATGTTGCGAAATCAGCGAACTGCATTTCGACCATCGCTTTCCATCCGCTCATTGAAAGTCCGAGACCCGTGCCCACAATTGCAGACTCGCATAGAGGAGTATTGCGGACTCGGTCTTTGCCGAATTCGGCTACAAAGCCTTCCGTGACTTTGAATACACCGCCGTAGTCAGCAATGTCCTGACCCATAAGCACCAACTTCTCATGGCGTTGCATACTTGTGCGAAGCCCGTCGCTGATGGCGTCTATAAAGCGTCGCTCAGCAGTTTCATTGCTTTCAGGCGCGAGGGCCGCATTGTTAAAGGGGGCGTAAACATCGCCTGTTTCCTTTTCGGTGAATGGTTCAATATCGGGTTCGGCATATGCCACTTTCAGAGCGTCATTGATTTGCTGTTTGAGCTCTGTTCTGATTTGGCCTTCTGTTTCTTCATCTATAATCCCTTTCTCAAATAGCCACGCTTCGTAATTATCTACAGGATCTTTCTTTTCCCAATCCTGAATTAAACCATCGGGGTAGTATTTGGTGCCGCTTGCTTCTTCGTGACCTCTCAGTCGGAATGTCATGAATTCCATGAGGATGGGTCTGGGGCGTTTTCTTATACTCTCAGAAGCTTTTCGAACGGCATTATATACGTCAAGGATATTGTTACCGTCAACTTGAATAGCGTCCTCCGCAGGCATGCCATAGCCTATTGCTTTATCGATGAATTGAGCACATCGGAATTGCTCGCGGCTTGGGGTAGATAATCCCCAGGCGTTGTTTTCAATTGCGATAATTACGGGTAAGTCCCACACGGTAGCGACGTTCAATGCTTCATGGAAATCGCCTTCACTTGCTCCACCATCACCGCAGAATACAATGGTTGCTTTTTGCTGATTGCCAAGTTTGTTGGCCAGTGCTATTCCGTCGGCAATTCCAAGTTGCGGTCCCAGGTGTGAGATCATGCCAACTACTTTGTGCTTTTGTGTGCCGAAGTGGAACGAGCGATCGCGTCCTTTGGTGAACCCCCTCTCTTTTCCCTGAAACTGCATGAAAAGCTGATCAAGTGGAAGGTTGCGACCTGTGAAAATGCCCAGGTTTCTGTGCATAGGCAATATATACTCATCGCTATCCATTGCCAAGGCCACACCAACCGAAATAGCTTCCTGCCCGAAGCTGCTAAACCATTTAGAGATTTTCCCCAATCGCAGTTGGCTGAGCATTTTTTCCTCGATGAGACGTGGTAAAAGTATTGCCCGATATATTCGAAGCAATTCGTCGTTGCTCAGGCCATGGTTTTTATTGAACTTCAAAATGGGTTTGCGAAGAGCTGGCATACAGAAAATTTGGCGGTGAAATTAGCGAATTTTCATGACCAATCGCAGCAAGTCGCATTTCTAGGTTGACGCACCTCACAGGTCAATACTATTATATTTTAATCAAATTTTTTATTAAAATACAGCACATTAAACGCTTTCATTTTTGCTGAATATGACAAAAGTTGTCATTTTTTTATTTTGGAATTTGCTGTAATGCATACATTTGCGGACACAAATAATTATAGAATGGCAAAAGCAATTTACTTGGCTCAAATTCGCAATAGAATGGAGTCTATACAAAAAGAGTATAATGCTCTCTCCGAAGCTTATCAGATTTTGCAGCAGGTAGGATCGTCGAGAGGTCGTAAGGCTAAAATCCCGACTCTTCAAGAGATGCTCGGAGCAGAAGTGAAAGTTAAAACGGGCAAACGCGGACGTCCGCCAGGCGCCAAAAACAAGCCGGGAGCGAAAAGACCTGGCCCAAAGCCTCAAGCGGTAAAACCATCAGAATCATTGAGTGCGCCGGAGGCTAAGGTGCAAGACGAAGCTAAAAAGCAAACGTTGAAGCCTGCCAAAGTGAAGGCTGCTAAGAAGGCTGCTAAGCAGGTGAAGCCAGCGGCTGCAAAAGCCAAAAAGGTTGCAAAACCTGCAGAAAAGAAGATTGCTAAGCCTTCTTCAAAAGTTGCGTTGAAGCCAGTGAGTAAAAAACCGGGGAAAAGAAATCGAATACCAAACTTGGCGGAAAAAATTCAGGAAATCGTAAGTAAGAATGCTCGTTTTACCACGAATTCCGTGATAACCGATAAGTTGACAGATTTATATCCCGGAAAGTCACGTTCTGATTTGGGTAAATATATCTCTGTTATTCTTGCCAACATGAAGTCCAGAAAGGAATTGGCGGTGGTAACCCAAGATGCCAAAGGCAATAAAATGCGTTCTGGTTTATGGGGGCTGCCAACCTGGTTTGAAGGAGCCAAGCCGAAAGTTGAGTTCTTGAAATAATCATCAACGAGAGCCCGCAAGGGCTCTTGTTTTATAATTTAATTTTGGATGAATAGTCCAACATGTGTATGGCAATTGAAAAGGAATTCGTTCTCTCATTAAGTCAAATAATCTCGGGAGGAGGCATAGAGGTTGCCGCAGAAGCCTCTTTATCCAAGGGACAACGATTGTCTGGAATTCGTATATTGAGAAAGTCAATTGATGCACGAAGCCGAGAAATTAAACTGATCTACAAGGTCGCTATTTATCACGACGGAGAAATAATACCTCCCGCCTATCGTGAACGAGAGTTTCAGCACGTTAATGATCAATCCAAAAGGATTGTAATTATAGGCGCCGGACCGGCAGGTTTGTTCGCAGCATTGAAATGTTTGGAGTTGGGTATAAAGCCCGTTGTCATTGAGCGAGGAAAGGACGTACGCGCACGTCGGCGCGATTTGGTGTCGATTCATCGCGAACATCGGGTTAATCCGGATTCTAACTACTGCTTTGGAGAAGGTGGCGCGGGGACTTATTCCGATGGAAAGCTCTACACTCGGAGCACCAAAAGAGGGGATGTAAGGTCTATCCTCGAAACCTTGGTGCAATTTGGTGCGTCCGACGAGATATTGGCTGACGCACATCCGCACATAGGGACCAACAAACTTCCCGGAATTATTGAGTCTATTCGAGAAAGAATCCGTGCTTTGGGTGGCGAGGTTCATTTTGATACGCGAATGACAGACGTTACTCACAATGGGGAGGAGGTACTTTCCATCACATTATCCAGCGGCGAGTTGCTGAAAGCGGATGCTTATATTCTGGCGACGGGTCACAGCGCAAGAGATGTGTTCGAATTGCTGCATAATCGAAACATTCGGATAGAGTTTAAGCCTTTTGCGGTAGGTGTTCGCGCCGAACACCCGCAGTCTCTGGTGGATGCAACGCAATATCGATGCAGTGTGCGCCCCTCTCAACTTCCTGCGGCTAGTTACAGTCTGGTGCATCAAGTGGGCGGAGTTGGAGTCTACTCGTTCTGCATGTGTCCCGGGGGTATCATAGCTCCGTGTGCCACAGAGCAAGAAGAAATTGTTACCAACGGTTGGTCTCCGAGTAAGCGAAATAATCCATTTGCCAATAGTGGCATCGTCGTACCTGTTTCCTGGACAGAGATGGGCGACTTTCAGCGTTTTGGTCCATTGGCAGGAATGCATTACCAGCGGTCTATCGAACACGCTTGCTGGCAAGCAGGCGGTGGCACGCAAGCAGCACCGGCACAGCGATTGGTCGACTTCATGGAGCAAAGAAAGTCATCGGTTTTAGGTCAAACTTCTTATCAGCCGGGAGTAGTTTCAGCCAATCTTAATGGGTTATTACCCGAATGGGTTTCTTCGCGATTACGCCCCGGGTTTGAGGCATTCGGTAAAAAAATGAAAGGCTATGTTTCGGATGCTGCCATGCTGGTAGCACCGGAAACCAGAACATCATCTCCGGTTCGAATACCCAGGCATGCAGATTTACTGCATCATTCAGATTTATGCAACCTATATCCTTGCGCCGAAGGTGCCGGTTATGCAGGAGGTATCGTAAGTGCGGCAATGGATGGCGAGCGAGTAGTGCTGGCAGCGTTGCAAGGATTTGTCGCAAAATAGCCGAGCATTTTTTCGGTGAATTGTGTACAAACCAAACAAAATGCTTTATTTTTACGTTCAAGGAGAACTTTTGGGATTATGTTAAACGGAACACTGAAATACTTTCTGCTGTGTTGTGCTGCTTTGCTAAGTCAAGTGGCCCTTTCCCAAAATGATATCGCCCACGTTTTCGGGCAGTTAAAAGATCAAACCACCAAGAAGAAGCTCGAAGGAGTAATGGTTCAAGTTTTTAAGGATGGAATGGTCTACGATTCTTACAATGCCGGTACGACCGGTAAGTACGACTTTAAATTACCCCTTGGTTTCACTTACGACATTAAATTCTCGAAGGGCGGTGAGTATTTGGCAAAGGTGATTCGCATCGACACACGCAACATCCCGGAGGAAGATCGCTACGGTGGTTTTGATATGAACGTGGATGGTACACTCTTTCCTTATCGTCAGGGTTTCAATACTGATTTATTGCGAGAGCCATTGGCAAAAGCCACTTATAATCCTTCTGAAGACGGGCTTTCGTTTGATTTTGCATACAGTGAACAAAAGGCGAAGGAAATCGATGCTGAGTTCAAACGGTTGGATGACATTGAGAAGAACCTGGCTAAACTGAAGGCAGACTTTGAAAAATTCATCAAGGATGGAGATCAAAAGATGTTGGAGAAAAAGTATGCTGACGCAATTACAAACTACCGCGGGGCTCTCGGTATTTTCCCGGATGATCCAACAGCCAAGTCGAAGTTAGCCGACGCACAAGCAAAACTGGATGAGGAGAACGCTAACAAGGATGTGGAAGCTCGATACAAAAAGCTCATCGAAGAGGGTGATGTGTTTTTTGAGCAGAAGAAGTATACCGACGCACGCGATCGATTTACGAAGGCTAAGGATTTGAAAAATCAGGCCTATGAAAAGGAGATGCTTCATAAGATTGATCTTGCAATTGCAGACGGCCAGAATAGAGGTATCTACAATGCGCTTATAGAAGATGCAGACAAGAAGTTTACGAATAAGGATTACGCGGTTTCAATAGAAAAGTACAAGGAAGCCTCTAAGATGTTCCCGACGGAAAGTTATCCGAAAGATCAAATTCTAAAGGCCGAGTCCGCGCTGAAGGATATGCTTGCTTTCGAGGCAGATCGCATGCGCCTTGAGAAGGAATATCAGGATAAGCTGGCGTTGGGAGCCCGCAGTCAGGATGAAGACAAGCTTGAGCAGGCTGTTATGCATTATCGCGCGGCTTCCGAGTTGAAGCCTTCAGAACAATTCCCGAAGGATAAGATAACCGAACTTGAGGCGCTGATTGAACAACGCAAATTGCAAAAGGATCTGGACGATGCCAGTGCAGCAGAAAATGCCGAGAGGGAACGTATAGAGAAAGAATATCAAGAAATTATAGCTGCTGCAGATGGTTTCTTTACTGAGAAGAAGTTACCGGAAGCTCGCGAGCGATATGAAGCTTCGCTGCTCGTTAAATCGGAGGCACAGTACCCGAAGTCGAAGATTGAAACCATCGATTTGTTGATGGCTCAAATGGCACAGGACGAAGCGAGTGCTTCGCAGGCATTAGCGGATTCGTTGGCTGCTGCTGCAGACGCAGAGCGCCTGGCAGCTGAACAGCGCCTGGCAGATTTGCTCGAGCAAGAGCGTTTGGATCAGGAGCGAAAGCGACGCGAGATAGAGGAAGCGCGTTTGGCAGCTGAAGCAAAACTTGCTGCCAAGAAGCGAAAGTGGGATAGCAACGTTGACGTAGAGGCCGAAGATCAGGTGGAGCGCTATTACCGCGAGGCAGCCGAAAAGGAATACGCTAACAACGTAAGAATGTCGCAACAAGAGGTGTTGGATTTTGTTGCGTTTTTTGAGCAGAAGGAAAAGGATAGTGATGTACTCGTTTCACTGAATCGAGAGCGGGTGCGCGATCAATTTGAAACGCAATCGGAGTTGCTGAATATTGGCGCTAGTATTCAAAGCGCAGCAATCGCTGACAATGATCGCAAGAAAAAGGACACCGGCAAGGAGCAGACTGAAGCTCAGAGACGTGCGGATGTGCGGATACGTGACAACAAAGAAGACGTAGAGAAGAAAAAGGAGATTCAAGCCTCCGTGCAGCAAAATGATCGCTATAGAAAACAAAATGTAGAAAAGAGCCAGGAGTTGCTCGAACGCACAAGTGCACAGTCTGAGCAGTATGAGCGTAAGGGTGATACCCAACGCGCAGAAAATGCCATGAAGACTCAAGTGGTCCGCGATAAGCAACAGTCGGTGGGGGATACCGGCGAGCAGCGCAGGAAGCAAAAGGCATCGCAAGTGGAGTTTACGAAGAAGGAGGCGGATATCCGCGCGCGCGATGACAAACAAGGTGCTGACCAGCGCATTACCAATACGCAGTTGAAAATTGATCAGAAGAAAGAGGATGCGGAAGCTTTCACGGAGGGTAAGGAAATCAAAGCGCGTGAGAACGCAATGGAAATTGAGCGTCAAAAGAGAGACGTAGAGTTTGCAGAGCGCGAGCGCGAGAATAAATCATCTAACGAACGCTATGAAGCTCGCAAGGATGCTTTCGAGAAGAACGCAGGTGAACCGCGCAGCGAAGAAGAGTATAAGGCAATACCGGGCACAGAAACGTTGAAGCAAGGGGTAACTGAAAACTCGTACAAGTTGGGTAACAAAATGGTTACCGAGCGTTTAGTGAAAATCGGAAACAAGGTCGATAAGTATAAGAAGGTCGTTTCTAAGACTGCCATTTATTATTTCCGCAACGGCCAAAGCATTACAGAAGAAACATGGAAGCTGGCCACCTTGGCTGAGCCCGATTGAGTATGTCGAAACGAATCATTATTATCAACGGTCCCAACCTTAACCTACTCGGTAAACGAGAGCCGGAGGTATACGGCAATCAGGATTTCGAAAGCTATCTCGCTGTTCTAATTAAGATTTACAGCGAGGTTCGCCTGGAGTATTACCAAAGCAATGTAGAAGGAGAGCTCATCAATAAGCTGCACGAGGTAGGTTTTTCTTTTGATGCCATCATCCTGAATCCGGGCGGTTATACCCACACAAGTGTTGCATTGTCAGACGCCATAGCTGCCATTTCAACACCTGTTGTAGAGGTTCACATTAGCAATTTGTACGCACGCGAAGAATTTCGCCATACTTCTTTAACCGGAGCGCGCTGCGCAGGTATAATCAGCGGTTTCGGATTACGGGGCTATGAAATGGCCTTGGAATATGCAATAGATATGCGCTAGCCTTTCTTGTATTCGCGCATGGCGCTTTCCATTACTCGCAGCAAAAGTTCAGCATCGTGCAGAGTGAGTTGTTTACCAAGTTGAATACGACGACCGGAATAACTGAAGCCTACGCGCTCGCCCCCGATAATCCAAAAGGAATCGTCCAGAAAAGCTAAAAATGATGTGGGATCTCGTTTGATTAAACCGGGCTTAAAAATGTTCTGATGCACGAAGAGCTCTTTTTTCCCCCAGGAGCCGAATGCATTTCGGATACTTACTCCTTCCTTACTAATTCGAATCATTTCCTTTCCGATGAGGCGCCACAAAAACACTTTTGTAATTCGGATAAAGAAGAACAGCCAAAGGGAGCTGCAAATGATGAAAAAGATTTGTTCCGACTGGCTGTTTGCATTGAATGCATAGTATAAAAACGCCCCGCCGCAAAACGTCCACGCGGTAATCCAAAAGAAGAGCATGGCCTCTTGCCAGCGTTCAATTTTTTGATTGATTTCGATGTTTATCGCATCTTTCTCACGCATTACCCGAATGCGTTTGCCGATGAATTTTGGTTCGGATTGATTCATTATTTATCGATCACCGATTGATACAATTTTTCATATAGAGGTAGAATCTTATCGATCGCAAAGTCTTGTGCTCGTCGCTTTGCCTGTGATTTGAATTTCGCCAATCTCTGATCATCTTCCAGCAAATAGATACAGTTTTTTACCATGTCATCGATGTCGCCGACGTCGCTCATCATGCCGGTTACACCGTGGCGATTGACTTCGGGAAGGCCTCCGGTATTGGTTGAAATGACAGGAAGCCCTGAGGCCATTGCTTCCAGAGCCGCCAGACCGAAACTTTCCGATTCAGAAGGAAGAATGAATAAGTCGCCGATACTTAATAATTCTTGAGGATGCTTCAAATTGCCTACGAATGTTACATGTTCGCTGATGTTGAGCTCGCGGCATTTTTGTTCGGCACGTGATCTTTCGGGACCATCACCCAATAAAATGAGTTTGGAAGCAACAACGGGTTGCACCCGCGCGAACACCTCAATGATATCCAGTATTCGCTTTACCGGTCTGAAGTTCGACATGTGTATGATGATGCGCTCTCGGTCATTCGCGTATTCACGTCGCAGTTCGGGTGAAATTTCAATCGCTTCATGTTCGGCATTCAAGAAGTTTGGAATTACCTCTATTTCCTGATTGATGCCGAATAGTTTGTAGGTATCGTTTTTCAAGCTCTGAGAAACCGCGGTGACTGCATCGCTCTTGTTAATCGCAAATGAAATCACAGGTTCGAACGATGCGTCTTTTCCAAGCAGTGTAATATCCGTTCCGTGCAAGGTCGTAATTACCGGAAGTTTGATTCCTTCCTCAGCCAAAACCATCTTCGCTGTTATAGCCGCCGAAGCATGCGGAATAGCATAGTGCACATGCATCAAATCGAGGTTTTCATATTTAACCACATCCACCATTTTACTTGCCAGCACAGACTCGTAGGGAGGATAGTAGAACAACGGATAATCGCTTACGTTTACTTCGTGATAACGAATGCGCTTATGAGCGGCGCCAAGGCGCACCGGTTGTGAGTAGGTGATGAAGTGTATTTCATGGCCTTGATCGGCCAGCGCTTTCCCTAATTCAGTAGCGACCACTCCACTTCCACCATAGGTAGGATAGCAAACGATTCCGATTTTTAACATGCGATGCATTGTTGGCAAAGGTAGAATAAACAATTGGCTCGCTGCATGGGTTCAGATGCATGAACGCGGTGTAAGGAAAAGATGAAGAAATTGTTGGCCGCTAATTCACCTCATTGTGGTTCATAACTCGACCATTTTGAATGTCGAGCTGCGCACGATTAGGGTACTTTCGATTTGTGCTGTTGAACAGTTGAGGAAGTGAATCGACGGATTCCGAAAATAAAAACAACCTAAACAACTTTACGAGTATGGCAGTAGCTAAGAAGTCAAGCGCAGCAAGCAGCAAAAAAACCATGGCGAAATCCGCCAAAGTGGTAACTCTCCCCAAAAAGCAGGAGCAATCCCAAGCCTCGAAAATTCAGAAGATCTATGTAATCGATACCTCGGTGTTGCTTCATGATCATAATTGCATTCACAGTTTTGAGGATAACCGTATCGCAATTCCAATTACGGTGCTGGAGGAGTTGGATAAGTTTAAAGTAGGGAACGAAATCAAAAATTTTGAAGCGCGCGAGTGCATTCGAATAATCGATCGTTTATCGGAGGAGCATACATTGCAAGATTGGATACCACTGGAAAATGGCCTAGGAGGAACGTTGCGTATCATACTGAACGCCACGGAAGATTCAGCCAAGAATGCAGAGTCCATTTTTGAATCGCGCAAAAACGACCATAAGATTCTGAATGCTGCCCTGAAGCTTCAAGAAGAAGAACCACAGTGCAAAGTGATAATGGTAACGAAGGATATTAATTTACGTCTCAAGGCAAAGGCACTCAATCTGCCGGCAGAAGATTTCAAGACAGGCAAAGTGAAGGAAGCCATGATCATGTATAGCGGCAAGACAACGATAGAGGGGCTTGATTCGGAGGTGATTCGGTCATTGTATCAAGAGGGACGTTCTATGGAGACCGAAGTGCTGGGCAAGGAGAAGCAGAATAATCATTTTTACATTTTGAAGAATTGCACCTCATCGGCACTCGCTTATTTCAGTTCGAAGGCCCAAGAAATAGAGCGCGTTGATAAGGTCTACGCATACGGCATCAAGCCTAAGAATGCAGAGCAGGCTTTTGCCATGCATGCTATCTTGAATCCGAATGTGAAGCTGGTAACTATATCAGGCGTGGCGGGTACCGGTAAAACATTGCTTGCATTGGCGGGAGCGCTGGAGATGAAGAATCAATACGACCAGATTTATTTGGCGCGTCCTATAGTTCCTTTGAGCAACAAGGAAATCGGGTTTCTGCCCGGTGATGCAGAAGAGAAAGTGAATCCGTACATGCAGCCTTTGTGGGATAATCTGAGTTTTATCAAGAACCAGTTTTCTGACAATGAAAAGAAGCGAAAGATCATTGATGAGCTTCAGGCTCAAGGTAAGATTACCATATGTCCTCTTGCATTTATTCGGGGTCGCAGCTTGTCGAATTGCATATTCATTGTTGATGAAGCCCAGAACCTGACGCCTCATGAAGTGAAAACGATTATAACGCGTGCCGGTGAAAACACGAAAGTGATCTTGACAGGCGACGTGCGACAAATTGATACTCCCTATCTCGATGAACAGAGCAATGGCATGTCGTACGTCATTGAGCGTTTAAAGGGACAGGATCTTTATTGCCACGTTACACTGGAAAGGGGTGAGCGCAGTGAGTTGGCCAACTTGGCCAATGAGCTTTTATAATTCAGCATTGCCTTTCCGCCATAACCAGGGCTTCCAGATTTTGGAGTTTTGTTTCCAAAAAAGCAGCACGAGGTAGGCGAAAATCGGGGAGCCGAATGTCAGAAATGACAGGTAGATAAAGCTCAAGCGGACCTTGCGGGTCTTCACGCCCATATAGTCGGCAATGCCGGCGCAAATGCCGAATAGCTGTTTTTCAAGCAAGCTATGAATGCGTTTCATGGGTTTGTGTTTTTAGCAAGGTGATGCCTATGGGGCAGTCTATGCATTTTTCGTGTGTGCAATATACACTATAAAGTTGTATTAAGGCCTGCGAGTCACCTGCGTGTTCACTCTTTATTCCAAGCTCTTTCCAGTTTTCGATCACTTGGTTTTGTTCCGATGGCATGCTTTGAAGCAGTGCAAGCGAGTCCGTCATCATCGATAAATTGTTGTAGTATTTGCCATGTGCAAATCGCAGTCTGGCTGCCACGTTAATGGTTAGCTGGTCGATCGACATTTTACCCATCGTGATGGGAAGATGTTTTTTTCTTCGCATACCGAATTGCTTGTGTTCTTGCCAATAAGGATGGGCTTGCGCGGCGAATAGCCTGGATAGTTCAGGCTCTTCAAGATTCAGCAACGATGAGGCTAAATGCTTGGTTCGGCTCAAGGTGTTGGCCAATTGCGCCAAACGAATCAAAGGGCTATTGGATGGACGAACTTTCCCAAAGTTCCAGATCGATTTCGAAAGCGGAGTAAGGTTGTGTTTTGCCTTTAGGATGGCGTATTCTGCTCGCAGTCGTCCCTCGTAGTCATCGGGCTTTTCAGATTGCAGCATTCCGGCCTGACCAAACAAGATAGCTTCCAACTGAAATGGGTCGCTACTATGGCGAGCAACAACCGAATAGGGGATTGAGTTGGCCAGCATCTCCATGGGTAAGCTATTCGATTTAAATCCGAATGCTTTGCATAACTCAATGAAAGCAACCTGCGACCAATCGCCTCCTGTGCGCTCAAGATTATCGAATAGCCCTGCTACGCGTTCATGAAGACGTTCAATGAGTAACCGGTCGTTGGCCATGCACCAATATGCGCGATCTGCTTTGTGTATGACCGATTCACAAGGAATCCAGCGATAGTTGTTGAGCCATTGCTGGTGTGACTCCCAGATGTTCCAGTCCAGGCATTCCGATAAGTCGAGCACTTGCAAGTCGCCGGGATGATTGAGATGAATCGAAACGTCGTTGTAAAGCACAACATGTAGAATCACATTTTTGTAATTGTCGTCAGATTGATGGTTGTGTCGATTCCAATCAGAAGCTCGCACATGAATTTCCACGTTGCCCCACCAAAGCGTGCCGTCCATGCGTATACGTGCATTCATAAAATCGGGACCTGCATTGTGGTTGTGCACTCCCGGGTGCATTATTTCAATTGGTTGACCCGAAACGGTCACTAAATTCTTGGAGGCAAACCAACCAAACTTCCAAACGTGATGAAGAAATTTCTCGCTCAGTTTTGGCAGTTGTGTTTGCACGGTGATAGAAGTTGTTTCCATGTGTCGTTTGCATTTGATTGAACGGATTTCGCGCTGCGAAGTGATGGTTTTCTGCGCGGTGACCTCTCTGCTTTTTATTCCATCTGAGAATACTTTTGATTAAAAGGAGCATTTGCTTCTGAAAGCCTTATGTCTAGTGGAGAAGAGTGCGAGATACATGGAATATTATTCCTATAACAAGTTGCTCATCGGGCTGGCTGCTCATGAATGAACGAGTCACGCAGGTGTTGATTCTGTTTTTATCTAATTTTAGAGCATGAGAATTCTATCTATCACCATACTGTTAACCGTAATTTTCATTTTTCTGAGCAATGCTGTCAAAAGCCAAACTGCTGACACTACCGTTGTTCAAACGTTTACCTGGCAGGCACAGAACAATGCTGCAACGGCTTACGATTCGCCCGGCCGACGTTGGTTCGAGTTTCCGTCGAGCAACAATGGTGTTGATTATCAGAAGATACTCATGTATTACAATCTCAAGTGCTTCGAAGAAGGTACTGCGGGTAACTTAGGTTTCCCCTGCGGTGAGTGGGATTATTTGTCATACACCTATTTGTATGATCACACGGGAATCATTGATAGTGCGCAGGCAAACCATCCGCTTTATTTCGTGAACAATGCAGATTTTGATTTGGTTGATATGACTTCGCAACCGATCGTTATAACACGTGAATACAACCATAGCATTCGTGTGATGGATTCATCGGTTGATGAAATTGTTTTTACAATAGGAAGTGAGCCCGCTTCCGTTGCATTGCCATCGGCAGTTGGCACATCGGCGCAATCCGTTTTTCTGTATCGTTCATCAGAGCTTGTTGCTGCCGGATTAAATGAGGGCGATGTTCTTTCTCGACTGGCATTGGCATTCTCGAATGCTCCGAGTGCAGTTGCATTTTTCAAGGTTGAGTTAGCAACGACCACCGACACGGTAGCTTCCGAATCACTCTTGACGAATGCGTTTGTAACCGTGTATGATGCCAGCTTATCTCTTACAGCCAGTGGTTGGAATGATTACAACCTGCTTAATGAATGGCAATGGGATGGAACGTCTTCGCTCGTCGTTCGTGTCAGCTGGTCGAACGCAGAAACAACCATCGACACTGCATGGCAGGCAGAAGAAACGACCTTTCCATCCGCATTGCTCTACGAGGGAACTGATAGGTACATGCGCATGGACTGGCAAGATGAAGTGAAGGTGCCGAAAGAGGCGTTTGAGGCAGTGAGCAATGAAATCACCATCATGCTGTGGCAGTATGGTGATCCCGAGGTGCAGCCTCAAAACGGTACCATTTTCGAGGGCGTAAATTCCCTCAATCAACGTGTTTTGAATGTTCACCTGCCTTGGAGTAATTCAAATGTTTATTGGGATGCAGGATATAACGGAGGATACGATCGTGTTAATAAACTCGCAACAAATCAGGATTTTGAAGGGCGCTGGAATCACTGGGCTTTTACAAAGAATTGTACGAGTGGTGAAATGAAAATTTTTCTAAACGGAGTGCTTTGGCATTCGGGAACGAATCTCGACAATGTAATGCTCGACATTCAGCGTTTTAGTATTGGTGGAGCAGCCGGATGGTCAAACTTCTATAACGGAAGTGTGGATGAGTTTGCGGTGTTCAATGTGGCGCTAGACGAAGCCACGATTGCGGCATGGCTCGGCAAGGATTTTAATCCTGAGCATCCTTACTGGTCAAACTTGCAGGTGTATTATTCGTTCAACGAGGAGGATGGTGAGCTCGTGCTCGATGCCAGTGGCCATGGACATGATGCATGGGTGCATGGCAATGCAGACCGAATTTCCTATCGTGGTAATGAGCGTTGGCGTAATGCGCAAATCGACAATTTGCGCCCTCTTTTACAATTGAAAAAGGGTCAGTATGACAGCCATTTGGAAACGACTTCGAATGCAGTGCAAGAGTTATTGCCACCGGTATCTGTTGTTGAATTCGGTGTAGCAGATTATTCTGTTGTTCCTGTTTCTATAGACTATGGTTGGGTAGCTGATTTTTCATACACCATTACTGCAGCCGGCGACACGGTAAACACACAGGCAATTCCATCGGAATACACACTCAACAATTCCGAATTTTCCTATTGGCAGCGACCGTTTGAAGTCATCAATCGATATGAATTAAACCGATTCATAACCATGTATGGAATCCAGCTCGACCTTGGTTCCGATGGATGGACCTGGGTGGTTGACGTCACAGATTGGGCGCCGCTGCTCCGCGATTCGGTTGAGTTGGAGTCGGGTAATTGGCAAGAGTTGCTTGATTTGAAGTTCTTGTTTATAGAAGGCACGCCTGCTCGCGAAGTGAAACGCGTCGAGCGTCTTTGGGATACCAATCAGGGGCTGAGTAACTTCGATAATGCGGTAACGGCGAAAACGGTGAATATGCAAGATGGGGAGGAATCCTGGAAGCTAATTACAACAAACACAGGTCACCAGTTCGATAACCCACCCAACTGTGCTGAGTTTTGCAGCAATCAGCAAAGTGTAAAGGTGAATGGACAGGAGAACTGGTCATGGGATATTATGCAGGAATGTGCCGATAATCCGCTCTTCCCCCAAGGAGGAACCTGGGTTTTCGATCGCGCAGGATGGTGCCCCGGGATGAATTCGACCACGAAGGAGTTTGAGTTGACGCCCTTTACGGCCAATGCAGATTCATTTACCGTGGACTATGACATAACCTTCAACGATTACGGCAACTATGTCTTTTTCGGAACGCTGGTAGGATATGGTTCTATTCAACACGCACATGATCCGGAAATCGATATGATTACCGCTCCGAGCAACTGGAAGATTCACTCGCGATGGAATCCAATTTGTGATAACCCACGATTCGTATTGCGCAATTTGGGTTCTCAACCTCTTACGCATCTGGCCATTCAGTATGGAGTTATTGGAGGTGCAGAGGAGCAAATGGAGTGGACCGGTAATCTCGGTTTCAATGAGCGTGAAGAAATTGAGCTTACCTATTCCGATCCCACTTTATGGAGCGGAGATGATGCTGCTACCCTGCGTTTTTATATTCGACTTGCCGCTAGCAATGACGGTACAGATGAAAACCAGACCAACAATTACGCAGAGTCCTCGTTTCAGCGACCGCCTGCTTATTCATACACTGACCTGGATGACAACCGTGTAATCATTATTCTGCGCACGAATAACGCGCCTTGGGAATCGTCGTATGTACTCTACAATCAGTATGACGAGGTGGTATACGAGCGCAATGATTTCACAGAAGCGACAACTATATACAGGGACACGATTCAATTGAATTCGGGTTGTTACACGTTTCATTTGAAAGACAGCGACGACGATGGGTTGGATTTCTTTGCCAACAGCGATGGTTCGGGATATTGCAAGTTGGATCGCGTAAGCGGGTTTGATTTCGAGAGTTTCGAGCGAGATTTTGGGAAGGAGATTATTCATCGGTTCCGATTCGAAACGAATTTGCAGACCAGCGTTACAGAACTGCCCGGCCAACGATTAAGAGTATATCCAAACCCTGCGGAGAATTTTGTGAGTATTGACGCCATGGGCTTTGACAGGAACCTCACGTATTCGCTTTTCGACAGTTTCGGGCGCAGACTGGAAACGAGGTTAATAAGCCGACGAAGCGACACGGAAACTTTTGAACTTTCCCTAACGCAATTGGCAAAAGGTATTTACTTTGTCGAACTTTCCGACGGGCAGCATCGTGGGACCATCCGACTGATAAAATCGTAATCGAAATGCCTCAAGCACTCAGAAATCATATTAAGAGCTATATACCTGTATCGAACTTTGAGTTCGAGGCTATATATCAGGTTATGAGACGAGAGATTTACAAGAAACGTGAATCGCTTGTTCGATCGGGTGGGGTCTGCGAGCATTTCTACTTTGTTTTGTCGGGCTGTCTTCGAACCTTCACGACCGATGAGCGCGGGCATGAACACATCTTTCATCTGGCATTTGAAGATTGGTGGGCTTCCGATTTATTTAGCTTCATTACCGGTGATACAGCATTCTTCAGTATTGAAGCGTTGGAGGACACGGAGGTGCTTGCAATTCATCGGGATGATTACGAAGTGCTGTTAAGCCAGCACCCGAAGTTTGAGCGATTCTTTCGCTTGCTCATGCAAAACGCTTACGTTGCCTCACAAAAACGCACGATGGATATTATGTCGTTGAGTGCGGAGAAGCGCTATTTGCAATTGATACAACGGTATCCGCAAATGGAGCTGCGTGTAGCCCAGCATCACATAGCGTCCTTTCTGGGCATAACCCCCGAGGCATTGAGTCGCATAAAGCGTGGCCTAATAGAGAAAAGGAAAACGGCCCAATAATTGGTTTCGCGGTCTTCGGCCATTTCAGGAGCACACTTTGTGCTTTTATGATATTGGCTTATTTTCGTCACCTATAAACAGACCGACTCCTTAAAGAAACCTGTATGAAAAGATTAATTTCCGTTCTTGCTACTTCAGTTTTTATGCTGATAGCACTGGTAAGCTGGGCACAGCCGACCAAAAAAGCAGACGAACAATTTGATAGGGCTGCATACTACGAAGCTACTAAGCTCTACATCAAGGCTGAGCCAGTTGCAAAGTCGCTGGATGATAAAGCACGAATCTTCTATCGATTGGGCGAGTGTTATCGCTTAGTTGCAGACCCACAGCAAAGTTTGCAGTGGTACGAAAAGGCCATCGTTGCCCAATATTATAAAATTGACCCGGAGGTATATTTCGGTTATGGTATGAGTTTGCTGGAATTGGGTCGTTGGGATGATGCGGTAACCCAATTCAATAAATACAGTTCAAAGGGAGGCGATAAGTCGAAGGCTGCAACAGCAATTAAATCGGCACAAGACGCAGCTTCGAAGAAGGCATCAAAAACACGTATTACGGTTTCAAACGTAGTGGAATTGAACTCGGAGTTTTTCGATTATGGTCTAGTTTTCTCAGGTCCGAGTCAGGTGGTATTGTCATCTGCTCGTCCTTCCAGCGCAGGCTCCTACAAAGACCCAATTACAGGTGAAAGCTTCATGGACTTGTTCATTGCTGAAATGGATAAAAAGGGTAAGTTCAGCGTTCCGGCGCCACTTCCCGGGGTCGTAAACACCATGGGTAACGAAGGTGCGGCGTGCTTCAACAAAGACTATTCAGACATTCTTTTCACCTCCTGCCGCTATGAAAGTGCGAAGGCTTATTTCGCTTGCGATATTGCCCGTGCAACACGCAATGAGGCGGGTAAGTTTATGGAAGTAACTAACTTGAATGTGGTTGACCGCAATTCAGATGATTCAACTGTAGTAGGTCAGCCATTTTTGACATCGGATGGCAAATACATGCTGTTTGCTTCCAACATGGCAGGCGGAAAGGGCGGTAAGGATATATGGTACATCAACTACGATCGCAATTCTTCTTCGTGGTCAAAGCCAATAAATCTGGCTGCAGTTAACTCTAAGGGAGATGACATGTTTCCAGTAATTGGCCCTGATGGAACGCTGTATTTCTCATCGAATGGCTGGGGTGGTTTAGGTGGATTGGATGTTTTCAAGTCGGCTAAGTCGGGTGACATGACGTTCGAATCTCCAGTGGCCGTTGATTACCCGCTCAACACTTCTTCGAATGATTTCGCTTTGGTTATTGACCCTAAAAAAGAGGGCGATAAGACATTCTCGGGATACATCACATCCGATCGTCCGGGAGGAAAGGGCAAAGATGATATATACCGATTCGTAGAAGCAGGTCTTGACTTTTCATTGGTTGGAACTGTATATGACAAAGACAGCGGAGCTCCTGTGGCAGGAGCAGAGATTTCACTTGTGGGATCGAGCAACTCCGGTGATCCGGTGAATTTGAAGGTAAGCACTGATGCGAATGGAGGTTTCAGCTTCGATAAAACGAAGATCTCTTCCAATTATACTTACACGCTTGATGTGCAGAAGGAAAAATACATTGGCACAGCTGATCGCCTTTCTACGGTTGGATTGAACGCTTCAACCAACTTTGCCCGTGAATACTTCATTATTCCTATTCCGGATCCGACGTCACGTCAGGGTGGAATTGAAATGCCTGAGGTACGTTACGACTATGCGAAGAGCTCATTGCAGGTGAATGCCGAGGTGAATTCAAAAGACTCGCTCAACTATTTGTTCGACATCATGAAGAACAACCCGAAGTTGGTGGTGCAACTCGAAGCTCATACCGATGCGCGCGGTGCAGACAAGGACAACCAAGTACTTTCACAAGCGCGTGCTCAGGCATGTGTTGATTATTTGGTGAAGGATAAGGGAATTGATCCGAAGCGCATTGTTGCGGTTGGTAAGGGTGAAACAGAGCCACGCATTTTGAAGCGCGATATGGCCGGTTTCAAAAAGGGAGAAGAACTCACGGAAGCCTACATCAACAAATTGGCAAGCAAAGAACAGCAAGAGGCAGCACATCAGTTGAATCGACGCACGGTATTCCGTGTGTTGAGCAACGACTTTGTGCCGAGCAAGTAGCTGCATTGAATAACTTTTAGGGGCGAACCATGCGGTTCGCCTCTTTTATTTTTTAGAAATGAACGATTCACGATATACCCGTCGCGGTGTTTCAGCACAGAAAGAAGATGTGCACGCTGCTATTCGGACCTTGGACAAGGGATTATTCCCAAAAGCATTTTGCAAAATCGTCCCCGACTATTTATCGGGCAGCGAAGAGCATTGCTTGGTGATGCACGCCGATGGTGCAGGCACCAAATCGTCGCTCGCCTATGTATACTGGAAGGAAACCGGCGACTTGAGTGTATGGAAGGGCATTGCACAAGATGCACTCATCATGAATCTCGATGATTTGATGTGTGTGGGTGTTACCGACAACATTCTCTTGAGCAGCACGATTGGT
>CALQJP020000010.1 GCA_943330925.2 Chryseobacterium gleum | reverse complement strand
GCTTGGCGGTAGTAACGGTGTCTTCTTCGTAATACGATTGATAGTGGTCTCCGTAAAACTGTGCACGAGCAGCACCTACAAACGTGATTTTGCGGGTCTCTTGCTGAGCGAGTGCCGCTGCGCCATACAACAGGCCGGAAGCAACGATGGCTATATGTCTGAATTTCATCTTCATTTAAAAGAATGCTTTGAGTTCTACAATAAGTTCTCTTCCACGGAATGCATCGAGCGGATAGCTTGTATCCTCAAAGGCATACCAGCGGTGACGCAGGTAGAGTCGGGTGTTTTTTCCTAAGTCAATATCGCCACCCACACCGAATCCTTTGCCGTATTGGTTGAGGGGACGAAACGTTTCTTCGCTGATTTCTGTGAGGTAATTGCCCAGCGTGCGCTCAATACCTGCATAGGCATTGAACATAAAGCGTGGCGTGACACGGAAGTACCATTCGATTTCGCTGGCGTATTGACGCACGTAAGCCTCTTCTCCGGTAACTGGTATGGCCGAAAAATCGCGTGAGCAGGTATTGGCCTGCAACAACGCAAAGAAATAGCTCTCGTGTCCGGCAATGTCGTGCTCATATTTCAACTGCACCTCCGCTGAGTTGAAGAATTTCTTATTGATGACTACACCCATGGAATCGTCTGAGAGTCGAACGGTTTCATACACATCGCGGTACACATCGGAGTAACGATTATAGGGACCAACGTTGGCCGGGAAATTCCAGCGCCAGAAGCGCGAGCGAGTGAACTGGTTGATGGGATGACCAACGGTTATAACAGAAGCAGCCGGCTTCAACTCAGCTGAAGCGCCAATGCCCGCGCTGATTTTCAAGCGCTGAACTTTGGCCTGCACGTTTAGGTTCAGGCCCTGGCGGTTGTTGGTCATTTGGCCCACACGGGTTACAGAGCTACCGAATGGGAGTAGGAGAGAGGAGCTGCCCACACTGCCGGCAGGAATATCGTTGACGGTGTATTCGCGCACCGAAGTGTTCCAATACACTCCGTTGTTGTTGACCACCTTCGGGCTGATTCGGAAGTAATGCAGTTCAATCACAGGTCGATCGCCTTTGATCACATTACTCGCCTTCAATTGCATTACCTCACCCCAGCCATCGTTGTGCTCCGGACTGAAGTATTCACCCATGCCTACTTCACCCTTCAGCAATACTCCAAACTGTTGGTATTGAAATTCGGAGGTTATCACACTCAACCCGAATTCTTCGCGGGCCAGGCTGTCGGTGTAGTTGCGGGTGTTGATGCTGTTGATGCTCACAAAAGCGTTGCCCTTGAAGTTCTTCCTGATACGTCCGCCATAAGCGTAATTAGGCACCTGACTGAATCCGCCGTTTTGCTCCGTTTTACCGGCCATAAGTATGCATGAAAGGTTGCCGGGCAGTTGTGTGCCATTTATCACCACGCCTTGGAAGGCGCGGTTTCCCCAACGCGCGTCCTGATCGATGGAGCCTTGATCGTAGTATTGCTTGTATCGATTGGTAACCGACTTGCCCATGGGGTCCCACGGGTTGCGCTCGAAGAGCATGAAGCGGTTATACCCTTTCCAGGAAGCGAAGGTCAAGTCCGAAACAGCGAGCCATTGTATACCTCCAACGGTAGTGCTCCATGAACCGTACTTTGTTTTGAAGTTACCATACAGGTTCATTCCGAGCATGGCTCCCAGGTTGCCACCCAATGCTACTGTACCCAGTGGATATTGGATGTCGGGACGAACGCTGTCGGGAACTTGTTTGCCGTATGAAGGACCAATGCTTCCGTTCAAAAACTGAAACATGCGCACATCGAATCCCCACGATGAACCACCGGGTAATTGGCCGCTCACGTTCAACAGCATATTCGGTAACTGAGAGTCGTCGCCAATGAAGAGGGAACGTGGTAGCACCGTATCGCCAAGCGTAGGTGAAAGTGTATAGGGTAATAATTGCCGCGTGTACGTTGCGTAAAATCGGTAGAAACCATTTACCTGAACGCTGCCCTTGGGTTTGTTGAACTCTTTAGGCATGAGGCCTAAGTTGGGAAAGCTGAACGTAGTTGTGTCGCGAAGCAGCAGAATTTCGACCCGGCTGGAGTCGGCAGTTTGTGCCCACGACGCATGCAACGAAAGCGTGAGGAGAAGGGTAATTAAAGTGTATCGCTTCATCATTGCATCTCTTGTTGTTTGAATCGGACCATGCGCGCCGGCTCTTCGCCTGCTCCGGCCGGTACCACATAGAAAGGTACGTTGCCGTAGGCACAATGTCCATGGCCATCGGTTACCTCATAGAATAGGCGGTAAGCGCCTTCTGTTCTGGGTGCGCGAAAGGTTGCTTGTTCGGCTGATTTGTCTTTGAATAATCCGCTGATGGGAGTAGGGGCCGTCTCTGCATCACCACCGGCCTTGATGTCGGTGCTCTCCGGTACGATGAGCCAACGGCCGTTTAGCTTGTCGCCATCGCCATCGGTCACTGCAGCAATCGCTGAATACTTTTTTTCAGCTGTAAGCATGATGGACTGTGTGGCATTCTTTTCATCGATCGTAAGAGAAGTCAGATGCGGGGCAATGTTTGCAAGTGCTTTGCCACTCCAGAACTTTTCAAGTTCGTCGATGGGCTCTGAGCGCAACCCTTCACGCGTGAACAGTCCGTACCAGGTGGAAGTTGTTTCTTGTTTGAAACCCCACAAGAAGACATACGACCCCATGCAGTTTTTGGAAGCTGCCAGTATTTCGTTTTCGTAGCGCTCTTTGTACGACACCGCTTTCTCTGCGCTGGTTTGTTCGATGGGTGCACCCCAACGCGTTTTTGCAACCTCCCAATGTCCGTTGGGTCCCCACTCCGTAATCATGTAGGGGCCTGTCCAACCGTAGTTGGCTATGTTTTTTCGAACGTTCGCAATATCGCCGTAGGTGTTGACACAGTAGACATCGATTTCGGGTGCATCCTGCATGATGAGTTTCACCTCGGCCGGGTCGAGGCCCGCAGTAACGGTAGAGGTGGGGTGGTTCGGATCCAACTCATGAATCATGTTGGCCACATCATTGACCGCTTTCCAAACATTGGTATTGGTGTAGAACAAGTCTAACTCATTGCCAATACCCCAAAGCAAAAGAGCAGGGTGGTCTTTGACTTCTAGAACGATTTTGCGGAAGTATTCGAGTTGAGCCTGCACCTTGGGCTTGTCATCGTAATCGAAACCATGACGCTCATGTTGCATCCACAAACCCATCATTACAGTAAGACCGAGCGCGTGAGCTTTGTCAAGCATCTCTTTTGCATTGTCCGTGCTCCATGTCCTCACCGAATTGCCACCGATGCGCGCCAGCTCGTCCCACTGCTCGCTGCCGCCTCCACCTTTAACGAAGTACTCTTCACCGGCTCTGTATAAGCGGTATTCACCACGTTCGTTCAATTTAACTTCTACACGAATGGCTTGCGCGGATAAGAAGTAGAATGAAAAACTAAACCCAACCAATAGGATTAACTGCCTGAAGGTGTTGGTTAAATGCGCTTTGCTCACGGATAAATTTAATTTGGGTTTGGTCAGTTATTTTTATCAGTACCGAAATCACTGATCGGGGTAAATAAAGTCATAAAACCTCGAAACAAAAAACTTTTTGTAAAACTAACAATTACTCTATATTAGTGACCTAAAATCCAACGAATGTTTAAAAAATTACTTTCACTTTCTTTGATTCTTTCCGCGTCTGCAGCGGCGTTAGCGTTCAACGTTACATTCCGTGTAGACATGTCACAACAAACCGATTTTACAGTACCTGAAGTAAATGGTTCCTTCAATGAATGGTGTGGCAACTGTTTTCCAATGACCGATGCAGATGGCGACAACATTTGGGAAGCTACAACAGACTTGGCTGCGGGTACTTATGAGTACAAGTTCTCCGCTGATGCTTGGGGTTCACAAGAAACCTTGCTGGCTGGCAGCGCTTGCACAGTTACCAATTTTGGATTTACAAACCGCACCATGGTGGTTTCTGAAGAAACCATTTTACCTGTTGTGTGTTGGGGAAGCTGCAGTGATTGCGCTTCTACTCCTAATTCCTATACGGTGGTATTTCAAGTAGATATGAACGGTCAGACGGGGTTCACAACGCCTGAGGTGAATGGAACCTTCAACGGATGGTGCGGCAACTGCACAGCGATGTTTGACGCCGATGGCGACAACATTTGGTCGGTTCCGGTTGTGATGCAAGAAGGTTCTTACGAATATAAGTTCAGCTACGATGCATGGGCAGGTCAGGAAACCTTGGTTCCAGGCAGTTCATGCACGGTTACGGCCGACATCTACACCAACCGTATCGTTACGATTGAAAGCGATACAACCTTAGAGGTAGTGTGTTGGAACAGTTGCACTCCATGCGGACAGAGCTCTGGACCTTACAATGTCACCTTCGCGGTTGACATGTCGCAAGCAGCTTTCAGCTATTCGGTTCCCGAGGTCAATGGTACATTCAATAACTTTTGTGGAAGCTGCGCGCCATTGTCGGATGCCGATGGTGACAATATTTGGACGCTTACCATTGCGTTGCCAGTGGGCACGCACGCCTATAAATTTTCTTATGATAACTGGGCGGGCCAGGAAGAGTTGATTCCCGGCAGTTCATGCACGCTTACCGAGTCGGGCTTTACCAACCGCACCATAGAAGTAACCGAGAATACGGTTCTTACCAATGTTTGTTGGGGAAGCTGCGAAGAGTGCATTGTGGGTGTTGATGAAGCATCGGCAGCATCTTTCAACGTGTTCCCGAATCCGGCACAAGATGAACTGAACATCGTGAGCGCTGCTCGCGAAAATGCTTGGGTTGTTTTATCGGATATGACCGGCCGTGTAGTGTTGGAGCAATTCATACAACAGAGCCAAACAGCACGCATGAACGTGAGTGTACTGCCTGCAGGAAGCTACGTTGTTACAATGAATACTGGCAATGAACTCCTTCGTCGAGTAGTTCAAATTGTGAAATAAAGTTGATTGAGGTATGAATGAAAAAGTCCCGCCGCGGCGGGACTTTTTTGTTTTATATTGACTAGTGAAGTAGTGACTATTTCACCATTTCACCATTTCACCATTTCACCATTTCACTAAAAATCAAACACAAACCCTCTATCCTTGTACTTCTCGAACAACTTCGCATCGAAAGAATACAATTGCGACGGACGGTGACGCACGTTCTGTTGCGTTTCGGTGAGCTTCTTCAAGAACTTCACGTTCTGAATTTTCTTGCGGAAATTTCCTTTGTCGAAGGTGCGGCCGAGTATCGTTTCAAATACATCCTGGAACTCGGTGATGGTAAATTTTTCCGGGATTACACGCGTCCAAATGGGCTCTTCTGCAAGAAGTGTTTTCAAGCGCTCAATAGACGCATCCAGAATTTCGCGGTGGTCGAAGGCCAGCTTGGGGAGTTTGCTCAAGCTGTGCCACTTGGTTTGTTTTGCCCAATGCGACGCCAGTGGATGGATGTCGGTGGGCTCAACCAAAGCCATATAGCCTATGGTGATAACGCGACCCAGCGGGTGACGATTTACAGCACCGAATGTTTGCACCTGTTTCATACCCACGTCGTCAATCGATGTAAGATCGTGCAATACACGATAGGCAGCAGTATCCAAATCCTCGTGCGGATAAACAAGATCACCGGGCAACGCCCAAAAATTCTCAAAAGGCTCGGCACCGCGTTGAATGAGCAATACTTTTAAATCGCCTTGATGGTAGCCAAAGATTACACAGTCCACAGAAAAGGCAGACTTGAAGAACGCATCAATTGGAATGGAATACATGTCGTCCGATTGAGTGGCTTTGGGTATCGACTTAATGGCTTTTTCCATTTTTGTTTTTAGGGTTGCAAAAATAATGTAGTACGCAATTCACAAATTCAAAATGTTGTCAATCCAAAATTAGAAGAAAACTGATAGATAACAATCATTTTGTAAAAATGACAATTACTCTATATTCGCCGCAAACAAAGTTCACATGAATCTTACAATTACCAAAACATTTCTAATTGCTCTCGCCCTAGTAATCAGTCTTTCGGCCGGGGCTTTCAACATTACCTTCCGTGTCGATATGTCGCAGCAAAGCAACTTCACAATCCCTGAAGTCAACGGCTCGTTCAATGGCTGGTGCGGCGGATGTTTCCAAATGACCGATGGCGATGGCGATAACATTTGGGAAGCAACCACCAACTTGGCTTCCGGCAGCTATGAGTACAAGTTCGCAGCTGACGCTTGGTTATCGCAAGAGAATCTGGTTCAAGGAAGCCCTTGCACGGTAACCAACTTCGGCTTCACCAACAGAACACTCGTTGTGACGGGCGACGTTGTATTGCCTGTAGTGTGCTGGGGTGCATGTGTCGATTGTGCGGCTGCTCCTGTCTTCTACGACATCACGTTTCAAGTAGACATGAACGAACAAACCGGCTTCACTACTCCGGAAGTCAATGGTGATTTCAACGGATGGTGTGGCAACTGCACAGCAATGTCGGACGCTAACGGAGACGGCATTTGGTCAATTACCGTTTCACTGCAAGAAGGTACCTACGAATACAAGTTCAGCCATGATAACTGGTCAGGACAGGAAACATTGTCGCCGGGGTCTCCTTGCACCATGACAACAGACATCTATACCAATCGTGTATTGACCGTTTCACAAGACGAGGTTCTACCTGCTGTGTGCTATGGAAGCTGCGCGGTGTGTGGGGTTAATACCGGTCCATTCGATGTGACATTTAGCGTAGACATGAACAATGTTGCTTTTCCATTTACAACTCCCGAAATCAACGGAACCTTCAACGGCTGGTGTGGAAACTGTGCTGCCATGATCGATGCCGATGGTGATAACGTTTGGTCGATCACTATTCCGTTGGATGCAGGCAATTACGAATACAAATTTTCATACGATACTTGGACTGGTCAAGAAATGCTTGTTTCCGGAACTGCGTGCACTCAAACCTCTCCGGAGGGTTTAGTAAATCGCGTTATCACTGTTGAAGGTGCAACAGACGCTGGTGTGGTGTGTTGGGAAAGCTGCAACGCGTGTAACGTAATTGTATTGAATCAAATGAATTTGCCTGTGACGTTCAACGATGCTTTGGTTGAATATGGTTTGATTGGATTTGATGGTTCGGAAGATGCTGCCGTTGTGGTTGATCCAACCGACGCGACGAATATGGTTGCACGAGTAACCAAGAGCGCCACTGCAGGTGCATCATCAGGTGTTACTATTACAGCACCGGCTGAACTCGGCTTCAGCAGCCCGATTCCTTTTGCCGCCGATGCAACCACCATGTCGGTGCGTGTGTGGTCGCCCGATGCAGGTATTCAGGTTCGACTCAAAGTAGAAGATCACACGAATCCAACACACAGCGTGGAGACCAACGTGACTACTTCTGTTGCTAATGATTGGGAAACGCTTGTATTTGACTTCTCAAATCAATCTGCAGGCACCGCTGCGATCAATTTCGGATACACCTACGACAAAGCAACCATCTTCTTCAACTTTGGAGTGGACGGCGCAACGGCAGGCGAGAAGACCTACTATTTTGATGATGTGGAATTTGGCGGTGAAGTAGTGGTCGTTAACCAATACAGTGTAACCTTCCAGGTCGACATGCAAAATGTTTCAGATTTCATATTGCCTGAGGTGAATGGATCTTTCAACGGATGGTGTGGTGGCTGCTTTGCTATGTCTGACAACGACGGTGATGGCATTTGGACCGGAACCGCAATGATCGATGAAGGCGTTCATGAATACAAGTTTGCATACGATGCATGGGCAGGTCAAGAGAATTTGCTGGCGGGCTTGCCTTGCACAGTGACCAATTTCGGATTTACCAATCGCTCTTTGAATGTTACTGGCGACGTTGTTCTTCCGGTTGTATGCTGGGAGTCATGCGGCGATTGCTCACAGGTACCCGTAACACATGATGTAACCTTCCAGGTGGATATGAACGGAGTAACCGGATTTATCAATCCTGAGGTTAACGGTACGTTCAACAACTGGTGTGGCAACTGTTTCCAAATGACCGACGCAAACAGCGATGGAATTTGGGAAGCAACTACAACCCTTCAAGAGGGCAGCTACGAGTTTAAGTACAGCTACGACAACTGGGCAGCTTCTGAGCAATTGACTTCAGGTGATCCATGCACCGTTACGGATGGCGCTTTCGTGAATCGTTTGCTCAACATTCAATCGGATACTATTCTTGCTCCTGTGTGCTGGGCATTGTGCGGTCCATGTTTGATTCCGGAACCGGTGAGCGTTACGCTCAACCTGGATTTGGGTGATGTGGTGGCTACAAGCGCTGAAGTAACGGGTTCATTCAACAACTTCTGTGTTGGTTGCCAGCCAATGACTTCACTTGGTAATAACCAATACTCGTTGACATTCGATGTGTTGCCGGGCGTGCATTACTACCAGTTCACCATCAACGGTGGAACACAGTTGGAAAATCTTTCTGAAGGTACGTGCACCGTGGCCTTTGAATTCGGTATCGCTCGTGAGTTGGTCGTTTCTGAAGACGTGAATATTGGAATGGTATGCTGGGAAAGCTGCGCACCTTGCATCGTGAACGTGGAAGAAATGAATGCGCTTGATTTCGTGGTTTCACCAAATCCGGCCAACACGCAATTCAACATTCAACTCAACCAAGCAACTGCAGTGAACTACAGCGTGGTCGATCAGTTGGGTAGAGTAGTAGTCGACGGTTCGAACAACGGTATGAAGCAAATCACAGTTGCAACAGAGCAGTTGCCTGCCGGTTTGTATCAAGTGATTGTATGGGATGGCGCGCGTCAATTCTCTCGCAAAATTGTAGTTCAACACTAATCAAAACATACGGAATGGCTCGCGGCTTAGCGAGCCATTCTCTTTTTTATACCACTATGAAATCATCATTTTATCGCACTTCTTTCTTGCTGTCGGCTACCTGCATGTTGATGGCTCTTCAATCGAAAAGTCAAACCACCTGGGAACTTCTCTGGTCTGACGAGTTTTCGGGCAATGCGCTCAATACCGCTAACTGGTCGTATGAGTTTGGCAACGGTGGCTGGGGCAACAACGAGTGGCAGTATTACACCAATGCTTCGGAGAACATAGAAGTGTCGAATGGCATGCTGACGATTACAGCGCGCCATGAAGGTACAGGTGCAACGGAGTATACCAGCGCGCGAATCATTACCAAGGGGCTATTCGATTTTGAATATGGCAAAGTAGAGGCTCGCATGAAGCTGCCGCTGGGACAAGGTTTGTGGCCGGCTTTCTGGGCCTTGGGCGCCAATATCGAAGAGGTTTCATGGCCGCAGTGCGGCGAGATCGACATCATGGAGCACGTGAGCAATGAATACAGAACGCACGGAGCAGTTCACTGGGAAAACAACGGGCACACTTACATAGGAAATGGTTATAACACCGATCCGACGCAGTATCATGTGTACGGCATCATCTGGGAAGAAAACCTCATTCGCTGGTATGTGGATGGTGTTCAGTTCTATCAGTTCTCCGTGCAAGCATCCAATAATTCGGATGATGCGTTTCGCCATCCGATGTTCTTGCTGCTCAACTTGGCTGTAGGCGGAAACTGGCCCGGCTACCCCGATGCTACAACGCCGTTCCCATCCAGCATGCTGGTCGACTATGTGCGCGTGTATCAACCGGCTGTGGCCAGTACAGTTGCAGATGCAGAAAAGTTGATTTTATCAGTTTATCCCAACCCGGCAATGCAGGAGTTGACTGTAGAATGCAGCGTGGTTTTGGAAGATTGCATCATACTGGATGCAGCCGGAAAAAAAGTAATGACAGTAAACATCACGGATAACAAGACACGCATCGACGTTGAATCATTGGCTGCAGGCACCTACACCTTGGAGTGCAACGCAAAAGCACAGCGTTTTACCAAGACATTTGTGAAGCAGTAAGTCCTGCTATATCCGTTTCAACCGCGGATTGTGTTCCAGGCGGATGCGTTGAACTTCAGAAAGCATGGCCAGGCTCTCGCTTTGTGCCATAGTGGTAATCGTCTGCCAATGTGCTTGCTGCTCCTTGCTTCCATCCTTGTATTCGGGGTGGTCAATGCGGTGGAGTAGCTCACCCAATTTGTTGCTTGCCGATTGTATGAGAATATTCAAACGGGTGGATTCTTGGGGACGGCTTACCAATTCATGAAAGCCTTGTTCAATGACCTCGTTCATGAGTTCCTGAACGATGTTGCGGGTAGACTCGCGAGAATTCTGCATGGTTAAGGTTTTAAAGTGAAACAACAAAACACGGACTTCTCTGCCGACAAGAAACGATGACGAGGCCGTTTGAAGCTCAAAATCAACGCTCTCACGCTCAGCCAATATAAGCAGATTTTCCGATTTTGGTGCTTATGTTGAAATTTCACATGCCGGAGCTTGAATAGAAGGCCTGATGTGCCTTTCATTTGGGGATTCAAACCAACCTCAATTATGTATCCTACCATTTACCATGCGTTACTCGATCTTTTTGGAATCGATTGGGGATGGACTCGCTTGCTGAACAGCTTTGGGTTCTTTGTAGCGATTGCCTTTGTTGTAGCCAGCTACATTTGGGGTATTGAACTGAAGAGGAAGGCTAAGGAGGGCCATTTTACGCCAACCAAAAGCACTATCGTCAAAGGCGGAAAGCCGGATTGGGCAGAAATTGCGACCAGTGGTTTGATGGGCTTCATCATGGGCTGGAAGTTTATCTACCTCGCTATCAACGGCAGTGAGCTTTTTGCCACGGGATCCAACCCTCAACGATTTCTTTTTTCGTGGGATGGCAGTTGGTTGCTGGGCTTGGGTATGATGGCTCTCATGGGCGGCTGGCGTTACTGGGAGTTTAAGAAGGAACAGTTGCCGGAGCCCTTGCGCGAAGAAATAGACGTATACCCGCACCACATGACAGGCAATTTCACCTTTGCAGCTGCGGTGTTTGGAATTCTGGGTGCGAAGTTGTTTCACCTGTTGGAAAACCCGCGTGAGTTTGTAGAGTTTTTCCGACATCCTTCCTTCAATAGTTTCATCAGCGGATTAACAGTATACGGTGGAATCATTCTCGGATCTATCGGTGTGTTGCTTTATGCCCGTAGCAAAGGGGTTAACGGATGGCATCTATCGGATGCCGCGGCGCCCGGAATGATACTGGGCTATGGCATTGGTCGTATTGGATGTCAGGTAAGCGGCGATGGCGACTGGGGTATTGCTAATGCCGCACCCAAACCCGGTTGGCTTTCTTGGCTTCCCGACTGGATGTGGGCCTACGACTATCCCAACAACGTTAATTACGACGTGAACTATCCTCAATATTTGGGCGAACTCAACGACACCAACGTGCTGCCCATAACCGATCCGAACGTACCTTGCTTCGACGGGTATTGCACCCACCTCGACCCAATGGTATTTCCCACCCCGGTGTATGAAACCATTATGGCCACCGGTATTTTTCTGTTCTTGTGGTTCATCCGAAAGCGACTCACCATACCGGGGCTCATGTTTGCATCGTATCTCATGCTCAATGGCATTGAGCGCTTTTTCATCGAGAAAATCCGTGTCAACAATAAGTTCGACCTGCTGGGCATTCAGGCTACGCAGGCAGAGGTGATTGCTGTGTTGTTTTTCTTAACCGGCGCGGGGTTGTTTGTTTATCGAAGACGAACAGCGAAACTAGCCACACCTAACTAATTTTACGCACAGAATAAACCCGTATGAAAGCTCTCCTGCTGAAAGAAATAAGAACGTTTTTAAGCTCATTGATAGGTTATGTGGTGGTGGCTGTTTTTCTGCTTATCACCGGACTTTTCTTATGGATTTTTGATGGCGACTTCAACATTCTACAAAGCGGGTTTGCTTCTATTGAGCCTCTCTTTTTTATATCGCCTTGGGTTTTGATGTTTTTGATACCGGCCATTACCATGCGCTCGTTTGCGGAGGAGAAGCGCACCGGAACTATCGAATTACTGCTGACCAAACCAATTACCGATGCGCAGATAATAGGAGCGAAGTACCTCGCCGGATTTCTTTTGGTGGTGATTGCCATCGTTCCGACCTTGGTTTACTACTTCACGGTGTATTCGCTGGGCGACCCGGTAGGCAATATCGACAGCGGTGGAACCTGGGGTTCCTACATCGGACTGTTGCTGCTGGCTGCGGGTTATGTGGCCATTGGCATTTTCGCCTCCAGCATTACCAACAATCAAATTGTGAGCTTTTTGGTGGCGGCCATGCTTTGCTTCTTCATGTATACGGGCTTTTCTTCCATTGCTTCCTTTGAGTTACTGGGAGCCGCAGACAGCCTTATTCTGAACCTGGGCATGCAGGCACATTACAATTCACTCAGCCGCGGCCTTATCGATAGCCGCGATGTGGTGTATTTCCTTGCATTGATCTTCACGTTTCTCTTGCTCACCAAAACAGTGCTCAACGCAAGAAAGTGGTAGTGTCGTTAAACCGAAAGCCGGTAGGCATCGTCTGACCCGATATGACGGATCGCGAATTGTTGGATATGCTGCAAGACCCTCGGCGAAGGAACGCCGGAGTTACGGAGTTTATTCGGCAGTATCAGCGCCCCATTTACTACTACATACGCCGCATGGTGCTCAGTCATGAAGATGCCGATGATGTTTCGCAAATTGTATTTGTGAAGGCATGGAAGGCAATCGACAGTTTCAGAGGCGAATCAAAGTTATCGACTTGGCTTTACCGCATTGCCCATAACGAGTGCATCTCTTTTCTGAGAAGCTCCAAGCGCTTGATGAGCGTAGATGTAACCCAAGTAGAATTCGAGTTGGGAAGCGCGTTGCAATCGGATGTGCTTTTTTCGGGCGATGAAATTCAGGCAAAACTGCAAACGGCCATTGCGCTATTACCCGAGAAGCAGAAGACCGTCTTTGTGATGCGTTATTATGATGATTTGAATTACGAAGAAATGGCCGAAATAACAGGCACCAGTATAGGAGCCTTGAAGGCAAGCTACCATCATGCGGTTCATAAAATTGAAGCTTACCTGACAGAAAAATGAAAGAAGAAGACACTCATAACGACGCTCGCTTCAGCGATGAAATGCTCCAGCACTTGGAGCGCTCAAAGGATGCGCTTCAGGTGCCTGAAGGATTTTTTGAGTCACAGCAGATTCGTTTGGAGTCGGCTCTGAACAACCCTTTTGAAACACCGCCCGGGTATTTCGAGGAGCAGGCAGCTGCGCTTGATAAGGCGCTGCATGCAAATTCACAAGAAGAAAAGCGTGGCCGAACAGTGCGCATTTGGCTGTCGGTTGCGGCAGCAGCTGTGTTGGCCGGTGTGGTGTTTTTGGTGATGACACAAAAAGACGACACTACTACTTTTTCGCAGCAGCTCGAGCAGGCGCAGCTCGACTTTGAGGATTTAGAGGAAATAGAATTCGATGAATCGGTGTACGACGAGTTTATTGTCGAAGACACCCTGGTGCCGGATACGGTTTCAACAAAAAAGTTACCCAAGTCGATCAATGACTTTAAACCTTCGAAGGGCCAGTCAGTCATAAGTTGGGACGACATTGACGCAGACGATATTGAGGAGTATTTGAAAGATGAAGAATCACTTCAAGTTATAGATGAACTTTAAATAAATAACACTACTATGAAAAAGGCAATTTGTTTATTGGTGATGGCGATTACATCCATTTCGTTGGCATGGTCGCAGCCCGGCCCTCCGCCACCGCCCGGCGGGGAGAAACGCAAGGAGAAAGTGGAAGCTCTGAAGCGCAGTTATTTTTCGGAAAAGCTTGAGCTGACTCCTGCCGAAGCCGAGAAGTTTTGGCCCATCTACAACGAGTTTTCCAAGAAGGAAGATGCGTTACGCAAGGCCGGAAAAGGAGATAAGAAGAAGGGTGAGGAGCCCAAGTTGAACGAAAAGGAGGCACTGGTTGAAATAGACCGAGTAGCGCAGAACAAGAAGGAGCACATCGATTTGGAATCACAATTTTTGAAAGATTGCTTGCCGGTACTGGGGCCCGATCGCACCATGCGACTGGTTCGCCTCGAGCGTGATTTTCAACGCGAACTGTTGCAGCACATGAAGGAACGAAAGGAGGGAGGCAAAGGTCCCAAGAAGTAGTTCTTAACCTAACGGGAAATAGCGAAACCCGGTGGGTGAATGAGCGCCCGTTTCAACCTCAATAAAACCGCTCATTCCGCTCAAGGCACTGAAGTCGCCCGAACCTTGATTGCGTCGGAGCTGGGCTTGCAAGGACGGGTGCGCATGCCTTGCTTGCACAGGCAAGAAAATTGTGAGTTTTTCATGCGGAGTTATGGTGTCCTGAACGTGTGCGCGATGTTCTACCGGTTCCATGCCCAGCTGTTCCTTTAGCCAAGGCAGCACATAGCGTGCGGCACACGCCAATGTCGACACCGGGTTGCCGGGTAAGGCAAACACCACTGTTTTAGGAGAGGTGCCAAACCACATCGGCTTTCCGGGGCGTTGGGCAATGGTGTGAAAAATGGTCTCTACACCAAGCTCACTCAACACTTCCGGTATCAAATCGAATTTACCCTTCGATACACCGCCGCTCAGAATCAGAACATCATACGTATTCAGTGCCTTTTCGAGTGCTTCGAGCAATAGAGTCTTGTCATCCGCTAAATGAATGCTGTTGGCTTCTATACCCTGACTTTTTATCAGCGCCTGCAAAGCGTGCACGTTCGATCGACGTATTTGATGGGGGAGAGGTGTCTCCGAAATGTCGATCAATTCATCGCCCGTGGAGCAAATGAGAACACGTGGCAAGCGCTGAACAGCTAATGTGCTTTTGCCGATGGAAGCCGCAATACCAATTTCAGCAGGAGTGATTATACTCCCCGCTACCACGAGTAAGGCACCGGCCTTCTTATCGCATCCTTGCATGTGAATGTTCTTTCCTTTTGCAACGGGAAGTATGTCAATATGCGCAACGTTGTCTTCTATGCGAATGTGCTCATAAGGAACCACCGTGTCGCAGCCGGAGCTGCACACAGCGCCTGTCATGATTTCAAAGCATGCACCTTCATCTGCCAATGTAAGAGCTGCCTGACCGGCGCGTTGCACGCCTTGTATCTGAAAACTGCGAATGCCTTTTTCAATGGCTGAAAAGCGCAATGCAATACCGTCCATCATTACACGGTCGAACGGAGGAAGATCGGTGTCGGCCACCAGATTTTCTGCAAGCTTCCTATTCAGCGATTCAGAAAGCAAAACCGATTCCACGCCCGGTTGGAGCGAGGTGCGTTGTATGAGTGCTTCGGCTTGCGATGGAGTTATCATGTGTTATCCTCCGATGGTTGCCATGGATTCTTCAACCGGCGAGCGCAGGGCCTCCGCTTCGTGTCCGTCTTTTGCCTTGTAGCTCACCGCCTCTGCAATAGCAGCCGCGAGTTCTTGGGCTGAAGCTCCTCTGCGCAACAGTGTTCGAAGGTCGAGGTCGTTGTTTCCGTAGAGGCACGTTTTCATTTGTCCGGATGGCGTAAGTCGAATTCGATTGCAGCTTCCGCAGAAGGTGCGCGACCATGCGGCGATAATTCCTACGGAGCCTTGGTGTCCGATGGGTTGATAGTTCTCTGAGGTTGAATGGGGTTCGGATGGTATCGGATGGAGAGCACCTAAGCCGTTTTCCAAGGCTTGGATGATGCCCTTTCGATTCCACTTAACGGCATGCCGATCGCCGCGGCCGTTGAACGGCATTTCCTCAATGAAGCGCACATCCAGCGGCGAATCTTTGCTGAGGAGTGCCAGCGGCAGCAGGTCTTGTTCGTTTATTCCGTCCATGATGACGGCATTGATTTTTGTGCGGATGCCGCTTTCGAGCAATGCATCGAGGGTGTGCAGTACATCGCGCAGAACGTCGCGACGGGTAATGTCTGCAAATCGTTTTTCATCGAGTGTGTCGAGACTGAGATTCACAGAATGGATGTTCAGTTTCTTCAGCAGAGGCACATACGGAGCCGAGAGCACACCGTTGGTTGTAAGGGTAATCGAGTCGAAAAGATTGCTCTCGGCAACACGTGTAAGCAAGCTATCGAAATTGCGCCGCATGAAAGGTTCTCCCCCTGTGAAGCGCAGCTTTCTTATGCCAAGAGCCGAAAATACGGGAAGCAATGTTTCTATTTCCTCATACGAAAGGAGCTCGTCGCGTTTGAGCCATTCAAGGCCCGAGGAGGGCATGCAATAGTGGCAACGCAAATTGCAGCGATCGGTAATCGCCAGACGTAAGTAATCGATGGTTCGCCCGTGGCTGTCTTTCACTGCTCGCTTCTTTTGTTGGGCAATTTACGCGTTACTGCATTGCCGACTGCCGCTTACCACTGCCTTTTAGGAGATTTCTAAATCCGTCAAAAAACTCATCAAAGGAATCGAAGTCCTCTCGGTAGATGATACCCACTCCTTGGGTATAGGGCGACTGCTGCAGTGTGTTGGCTCGGAAGTCATTGCTCTCGTTGTACATCACGAGTCTGATTTTACCTTCCGGTGTTATCTTGTATTCGATGCGAATATCGCCTATGATATTGGTTGCATTCTGGTTGGCCGTTGAAGCGCCGTTGTTGCGTGAAACCCCGAAGTTGCTGCTGAGTGAAAGGCGCTCGTTGAAGAGCTGAGTACCCAAGGCCAATGCAATTTCTTCGTTGCTGATGTCGTCACCGGGGCTGTAATTGAATCCGAGGTTGAAGTCGTCGCTGATTTGGCTCAGCCACGAGGAGATTTGGCTGGAAAGAAACTCCGTGCCGTTGGCCGCGATAGCACTGGTGCTGCTGTGGTCGGCGGTGACATTGGGTGGGCTTATGAATCTGCGCATAGCCAACAAAGCAAAAGCCTGACGGTTGCGCTCCTGGTCGGTACTGATTACTGCATTCACACGGCTTTTGGTTACTTGGTCGACCGTAGGCAAGTCGATGGAAAAGTCGATACCCGGACTGAATATTTTTCCGGTCATGTTCATGCCAAGAACCACCGGCACCCGTTGTCCATTTTGAAACGCCGGGTCTTGGATGAGGTCGTAGAGTGAAGCGGAGTTTTCGTAAGTTGCCTGTATATCCATCTCGCCACCAAACGGATCACCAAACCACGAAATGGTTCCTCCGGGTTTTATCTTAAAGGGTTTATTGATAAGGTTTTTCAGCGTGAAATTGTAGCTGCCCTTGGTGATTTCAATGCCGCCATACATGTTGAATGTAGCGAGGTTATTGATGTTCATTTGGAGGTTTCCAATGCCTGAACCCTGTATCAAATCGCCCACGCTTTCATCAAATATGATTTTAAATTCTGCTTCGGGAGTAATTTCCAATTGCAGGTTCAATTTGATTCCTGATAGGTTGAGCGGTTCAGTCCTCTCGGTGGTATCCTTGGGTGAAGTAAATCGAATGAAGTTCTCAAACTCTTGCTCGCTGCTTGTGCCCATAGGCATAGCGATAGTGGTTCCTTTTTCACTGCGAAGTGCGATGTCGAATTCCAGATTGGAGTCGTATCCATAAATGCTCACATTGCCGGTTGTATAGGCCTGTCCATAATAGAGCGAGTTTTGTTCTTCTACTGTATTCATAGTGAGCATGGGCTGTTCCATGTCTATCAGTATGTCGAAGTTCCAGTCTGCGAAATTGTTGTGCAGCATCTGTCCTGTTAAGAAACCGGATTTCCCTTTCTCGTCCTGAATCGGAATGTGGTCAAACGTGAACATGTCGGGATAAACCCCGATTCGATTCTGAATATAATATTTGGTGTTGAGGTAATACACATAAACAGAGGCGTCTTTGAGCAACGCGTCGGCCCTGAGTTGGGGTGCTTCCGGAGTACCCGTAATGGCTATTGTGCCGCTCGCTAAGCCTTGAATATCGAGTATTTCAGGGCCTAAAAACGCATTGATGAAATCGAGGTTCAGTTGATTTATGGTTGCTGTTAAATCGAGTGGACTCTTTTCGTTCTTCGGACGATAGTAACCCGCAAACGTGAGCGGAGTATAACGATTCAGCCCAAACGAACCGTTCCCGTCTTTCTCCAGTTTTCCATCAATTCGTAGTTCATCCTTTCTGGGGTCCCAAATGGAAAGTGCCGATAAATCGCCAAACTCACGCTCGTTGAGTATGAACCCAAGTATGGAAAGGTCGCTGCTAAGAATAACCTCATGGTAGGGATCGCGAATGCTGACCGTGGCATTCAACTGCCCCTGGAACTGATAGTCTTCACCCAGGAATGCGTTGAGGTTTGATAAATCAAATGAGTGCACATCCACCATCACCGCACTTGAGTCGGAGTCGTAGAGGTTTCCGCTCAATCGAATTTCCTGCTGCATATTTCGAATGTACACATCGTCCATAACGATGAGTGAACTGTCGATACTCACACGCGCTCCTTGGCTGAAATTCCATCGTTCCTTTTCAAGCGTAAACGAGCTATTATCGAAAATGAACTCAAACGAATCCAAATCTCGAATGGCGAGTTTGCCGTTGATGTCACCTTCAAATTGACGGTTGCCGTTATTCCAGCTCAATGCCGTGTAGAGGGTGTCTTTCAGTGTTCGCCCATCGAGGGCAATGTCGCGAAACAAAATATCGGAGGCATTCAGTAAGTCGCAAGAGGCGGTTATATAGAACGATTCATCGGGGTGCTGCACGTCGAAAGTAAGCCCTTCAATTTCGTTGCTCTTATAAACAATCGAGGGGCTTGAAATTGTGGTCTGAAAGAAGGAATCAGGTTCATTCAGCTCCAGGCTGATGCGTGTTCCGGGAGCAATTTTTAGATCGGGCACATACACATTGGTGATCTGTGAGATGTCATACAGTTGGGCCTCGAGTGTAAAGTGTTGCGTTTTGTGCTCTCGCACGGTTGGTTTGAATGACGGGAAAATACGCGATGCAATTTCTACCAGTGAACTTGGAATCTCGGATAGTTTATAATCTCCGCGCATTTCTGCAAACGCAATATCCGATTGTAAAGTAATGGTCGGAACACCGCTGCGTTGCGAATGAACATTCAATCGATTCAAATAGTAATCATTGTTCATCGCACAATAGGTGAGGTCACGAATCAAAATGTCACCTTCAAATTTCTCGAATTCCAACCCGACACTGTGTATTTGAATGTCGCCGCTCAAAGCGCTGTACTGGTATTTTTGAAGGATGTTCAGCTCATCGAGATTGGCATGTTGAATGCGCGTATCGAAATCGAGCAAGGGTTGGTCTTGCGCAAAATCGATGGTGCCATCGAAGTTCATGACAAGGTTGGGGTCTTCTATGTCTACATTTCCGCTGAATGCCCGATGCTGGAAATTACCGGAGGCCGCGATATTGTGGTAGGCATAGTCGTTCAAATTCAACTCCTCAATCGTTCCATCGAAAGTGGCATTCACCTTCTTCAGCTCAAGGCCAGAGCCTTCCACGTTGATGAGACATGTTATCGGTCCGAGCGTTTTAGATTGGTAGAATGTACCCAAATCAAATTGCTGAAGGTTTACCGTGCCTGCATACCGATAATCCTTGAGCTTGCTGTCTTCCTTCAGTGAAATGTCGGTGCGTACATTTCCAATAGCGGTAGTGACCGTCCCGTAGGTTACGAAGTCGCTGATGAAGCCTGTAAAATCTCCTTTGTAGGTTATCTGGCCCAAATAGGCAATGTTGTCGGGCAATTCAACAAACGACTTTCCGTCGAATGGTGGAATGGGTATCTCTTCGAGCTCTTGCTTGTTGGTGGTGAGTTCGTCGATATCGAGGTTGATGTAGGTTTGATCGATATCGGGCAGGCCTTCCATATCCACATTGCCCTTGAATCGGCTGTTGTCATTGAACTGCAACTCCAGATTGCGTCCTTTCAGTTTGGCTACGGTTCCCTTCACCATTCCATCGATGGAAATTGACTGATCCATTCCTTTCAGGTCGGGCGCAAAGTAACTGAGGTCGTTCAGGTTGATGCGTGCATTCCGAAACGTATGATGCATCGGGACTTTGGTTTCGAACGAATCAAAGTCGTCAATCGACTGCACCGTAAAACTCAGGTTGCCCTTTACAGCGCTTGTGCCGGCTATCAGGTTAATACTGTCCATGCGCACTTCGCCACTCGCTAGTGTCAATTCCTGTGAAAACTCTTCGAGCCGGAATCCACTGACCTCGTTCATGGCAAGGTGTGATACAAAGGCGTGTGTGCTATCACCTTCCATTCGGAAATCGTTTACTTCAAGCTCAATGCGCTTCAATTGCAAATGATTCCAGTCGATTCCAAATGTGGTATCTGCGTCGCGGTGCTCGTTGATGTAGTTGAAACGACCGTTGTGCAGATGGAGGTGATTGAGTGCGATGAACGTCTCGGATTGAGTGGTGTCGCCGCTATCGAAATAATCTACCAGGAAGTAATAATTCAGCAGGCTATCTTGACTGTGCCTTATCAAGTTGAAATAGGGTGAGTAAAGGTTAAGGCTATTCACCACCAGCTTACCGCTTACTTTGTCGTAGGAGTAATTGGCGGCATCAAGCGATTCAACATACACCAGAGAGTCGCCACGCTGGTCTTCAATGTAAATTTCTGTCGCATGAAGTTTCGCCCAAATGTCGATGCTCACTTTGCCAATGGAAACGTTGGTGTTCCATTCCTTCGAGAGGTAGTCGCTCAGCCGATGCGCAAGCCACGTTTGCACCGCAGGTAGCTGCAATGCAAAATAACCACTGAACATCAAGGTCACAAGACCTATAAAGATGTACTGGGCTATGCGTATTCTTTTGCGCCTTTTCGACATGTACAACCGCGTAAAATAAGGTGGTCGCGAGGTTGCAAATTAACGCGATAGCGGAGATATTAACAGTCGGTTTTGATTTCTTTATGTCTGTCAATCGTCAGCGTCGAGCTCCAAATCACTCAACTCAATTTCAATGGACCGGGTGCTGATGAAGAGTTCCCAAAGCGATAAAACAAGGGAAACGGCAAAGAGCACCAGCGATGACGCAAAGAGAAAACTTGCGGTCTCCATTTTCCCAATCGTAATGGCGTACATGCAAACGATAGCGATGATGAAGCTGCTTACACCAAGAATTTGCATGTTGCGAATGATGCGCATACGAATACGCAGGTTCTTGATTTGCGCGTGAATGAGCGGCTTCTTCGTGTCGTCGAGGTTGTGATACCGATCGTGCAGGTTGCGCACTACGCTGGCCAACGCCAGAAAGCGATTGGTATACGCCAGCATAATGAGGCTCACGGCTGGAAAGAGCAGGGCGGGGGTGTTGATATTGATGTCCATCGGAAGGCGAAAATCCAACTGAAAGGAATAGGCTATTCCAAATTCTTATCAAATATTCCCAACAGAAAACAAGTCACTTCGAAGGTCTGCTACTTTAGCCTCGTGAAATTTGAACTTACATCGGTCTATACACCCAGCGGCGATCAGCCAACCGCCATTCGCGAATTAACGGATGGAGTGGAGCGTGGCGATAAATACCAAACGCTCTTGGGGGTAACCGGTTCCGGAAAGACGTTTACGATGGCCAATGTCATCGCCAACACACAACGCCCCACGCTGGTGCTCAGCCACAACAAGACGCTGGCTGCGCAGCTCTACTCCGAGTTCAAGGCGTTCTTCCCCAACAACATGGTTGAGTATTTCGTGAGCTACTACGACTACTACCAGCCCGAGGCTTTCATTCCGACCACGGGGGTGTACATCGAGAAGGATCTTCAAATCAATGACGAG
>CALQJP020000009.1 GCA_943330925.2 Chryseobacterium gleum | reverse complement strand
CTGTAATTATAAACGCATCGATGCGGCGGCTGCCATTTTCGATTTTGCTGTATTCGGGCTGACTTACACCCAGAATATCTGCTACAAATTCCTGCTTGTAATTGTTCTGCACGCGGAATACTTTGATGTTAGGGTACTTGTTCATTTTTATTTTGTTTTGAATTTATCGAGGCAAACATGGTAGCATTGAATTGGATTGAAACGCTGGCTTCGAATTTTTCGAAAACAAAATCATATAGAGGAATATGGCATAAAACTGAGGTTTATCAACCGTTTTTCAAGATTTCAACAACCTATTTTGTTTCATAATATTTCTGTTAGACTTGAATAACTAAATCACCTATGCTATGATGTATAATGCCACTGAAAAAGATATTGCATTCGAACATGATGTAAGCCGTAAAAAAGTAAAAAGTAAACTTATCTTCCCAAGTTGGAAGGCTGTTTTGAGCGATTTATTAGACCATGTTCGCTTAGGAAATACCGATGATTTCGACTCACGTTCTGCTGATTGCCGCGGTATCGTTGATGAGCTCGGAGTATTGCGTGATATCATCCTTTCACGCAATCTCGAACTGCTCTTTTCGCATAGCCCTAGCTACAAGAGCACCTACACTTCAAACTGCAACCTTCAAGAGATACTGGCACAATTCAAATCGTTGCCCGTGCGTCCGAATGAGTTTTACGCAGTGTTCGATTTGCGCACAGCCCAATACCGTGAAATGGACAGTAAGCTCGATGCATTATTAGGCTTGAAGCCTGAAGACTTCAACGTTCCAGCATTGATGCAGAAAGATGCATTCAAGCACATATTTCACCCACGCGATCATTATCACATGTTACGCTGGGCATGCCTTGCGCAATCAATGGTGGCGGCCCGTATTTTCCGGTGGAACTCCATGGAAGATCAGTTTCGCATTCGGTTTCGTGTGCGCACTCAAAAAAGCAACATCGCCTCTTATCGCGAACATGAGTTTATCACACTCGAAAAGTTATGCTTCCTGTACAATGAAGAAACCCCTGAGGGCTGCCAGCCGTCGTTGCACATTGATAAGTGGCTCATCTACGACCGTTCAGAATTTGATCAGGTGCGCCCTTCGTGGATAAGCACACTCGACCGCCAGGGACACCTCAACGCTGTGCTCTACTTATTCAATGCGGCCATGATTCAGTTCCCCGTTCAATACCTGGTTTACCTGCACGAACGAAGTCTGGTTGATCGCAACAAAGCCATCGCAGCTCGACTCAACGAAAACGTGTTGCGTAGCACAGGCATTGAAGCTCAATTTGAAGAACAGGCTGTAGCAGATTGTTTTGCGAAAACCATACGCCCGCGCATGGAGCAAATTCTTAACGCCTGGGAATTCAGAAAAGCCGGCGACCTGAGCCAGCTGGAAAGCGATGTTCAAGCAGTGCAAGCTGCTCGTTCACTTGGTCTGCTTCCCATACCGGAAAAAGTGCTCAAATTCATTTATTCGGGAGTCGTAGAGCATTAAGATCTGACATCAACATCGGGTTGTTAACATACTAGGAAAGTCACGGTTTTGACTACACCCTGGATGGGTATTTTTAAGATACTCCGCATTCTGTTTGCATGCGTGAAAGAATACACCCGTTCTAATGGCTCAATCCTTCCAACAGGCGCCCCGACAAGCCCTCATTCTCAGCGGAAACAATCCGCTGGAAAGAGCCGTGCTGCACAACATTCGCGAACAATCATCGTCGATACAGGTTGTCGATGTGTTTCGTCAGCAATTGCGTGAATGGATTAAAGCCGAGCACCCAGGCAGACCTCTTTCGGAAGAAGAAATGAATGAGCAGATTTCGCTTCATAGCGATGGTACCGATGACGAAAAAAATGGGAGCTGGGTTTATTACCCTTGGAGAAACACCCTAGTGCACTGCCTCGCGAAAGAAGAATTCATTCGTGTTCGTACCGTCCGCAATTTGCACAAAATAACCAAGGAAGAGCAAGACATCCTTTCCAACTGCAAGGTGGGAATTGTGGGGCTCAGCGTTGGGCAATCGGTTGCCATTTCACTTGTGATGGAACGCATATGCGTGAATCTCCGCATTGCAGATTTCGACACTCTTGAACTGGCCAACCTCAACCGCATACGCAGCAGCATGATTCACCAAGGGGAACTAAAAACAACCGTGGTAGCGCGTGAAATTGCAGAGATAGACCCTTTCGTTGAAGTTAGTTGCTACGACAAAGGCCTGCTACCCGAAAATATGGATGACTTCCTGGATGGGCTCGACTTGGTAGTTGACGAATGTGATAGTCTAGAAATGAAAATCATGCTTCGCAAAGCCTGTCGCGAACGCGGAATTCCGGTAGTTATGGATACCAGCGATTCGCTCATGCTCGACGTAGAGCGCTTCGATTTAGAACCGAATCGTCCCATTTTTCATGGCCTTATGGACGAAGAAGCAACCATCGACTGGAACAATCCGCAACAACGCATGCAAGTGCTGGCGCAAATCATCGAGCCAGCAAAAGCCAGTCAACGCGCTCAACTCTCACTGTCCGAAATAGGGAAAACAATCACAACCTGGCCGCAGCTGGCAACCGATGTAGCCATGGGTGGAGCATTCGCTGCGAAGATTGTGCGACAAATCATGCTAGGCGACGCCATTCCCTCCGGCCGCTTCCGCATGGACATTCTTGAACAATTTCTTTCAACTTCCAGCTATCAATCCACCCCCCAAGTGAAGCATGTCTGATTTGATAGGCTCATATCGTATTGAGGCTTTTCAGGCAGTTGAGAACCCGGATTTTTGTGTGCTATTCCACAACGGACATACAGGCGTACTCTCCGAACTGGGCATCAAAAATCTGAATTCGGCGCAGCCTTCCTGGATGAGCGACCCCAATGTTTTTGTGCTTATAGCGATAGATAGCGATCAGGAAGTAGTGGCCGGTTTAAGAATACATCGGTTCAATTCGGAGGACTCCACTTTGCCCATGATCGAATCGATTAAGGAGCAAGACCCACGCATACTTCCTGCAATACATGACACCCTCCCCGAAGGCACCGCCGAGGCGTGCGGCCTATGGAGCGCCAAAAAAGTATTCGGCAAAGGTCTTACACCATTACTATGCATGGCTGCCATTCCCGTAATGGCCGAAATCGGTCTTTCCAACTTCTTCTGTTTCGCCGCTCCGTATACCGAAAAAATGATCAAAACCAACGGGCTCGTTGAAGTAGATGAGGTAGGTGAAAACGGACGTTTGCCCTACCCCACTCCGGAGTTCATTTCGGTTATACTGAAAAACCCAAACATCCACACGATGGAGTTCGCAGATGAATTCAATCGCGAACGTGTTTTTCAGCTCATGAAAGAACCGGTGTGTACTTTTTTCGAAGATTCTCCCCGAGGCTCCATCGAGGTTCACTACGACTTGCGTCTAAAAAAGAGCCACGAAAACCCTGTTTTCTGAAACTAATTTCGTAATCGTCGTATAAGAAGCCATTCAATCTAAAAAAGGATGACTTCACATTCGATGCGTTTATTACTATTCACTGCATGGTGCCTGGTTTCAGCCCTGGCTGCTGCGGGCGACGGCGGCAGCTCGTTACTTCTTGGCAATTGCTCCGTGTATATGGGCGACCCTAATCGTACTATAAACGAAATTGCTCAAAGTTCGGAATACACCGAAACGCAGAAAGGTGCACCCAACCTCGGCTTGAGCAACCGCTGGCACTATGTGCGTTTTGAGTATCGCCCGGAAGCCAATAGCGGCAATTCACTCTGCTATATAGGCAACAGCTCCATTGAAACAATCGAGCTTTATCGGATCGACAAAAACTTTCAACTCCTGGCCACGTCGGGAAGCACAAACGCCAGCGCCATTGAATTTGAAACTCCCTCTGGCTTTGCATTGAAACTGCCCGCTGAAGGAGGCGAATTCATGCTGCGAATGCAATCGAGCAAACAACTCATCGCACCGATTTATGCAGGCGACAGCAATCAGATATTGCGCATGGCGGGGAAAGAAGATGCTATCATGTATCTGTATTTCGGGATTATCGCAGTGCTATTCTTTTACAACCTGTTTCTGACCTTCGCCACAAAAGAAGGTGGCTATGCGGCGTATTCTTTCTACGTTCTCTCGATCGCCCTAACGCAAGCGGTTCTTTTCGGATACGGCAATACCTACCTCTGGCATGGCAACGAGTGGTTTGGTCGCAACGGGGTGCACATCATGGGAGCAGTGAGCGGAATTACAACTATCCTTTTCACACGCAACTTCCTTCGACTGAAAGTATTTACACCGGTTATTGATAAAATACTGATAGGCTATGCAGCCCTCTACTGTGTTGCGCTCGCGCTGTGCTTCGCAGGATATGGCATTGAAAGCTACAACCTCATTAATTTTTGTGCGGCCTCTTCCATCTTGCTCATTGTTGCCTCGATTCGGGCGAAAAGAAAAGGCAATCGATCCGCCGGCTTCTTTTTGCTTGCCTGGTCGGTTTTCATTGTAGCATGCACCATTTTCGCCATGAAAGATTTTGGAGTTATCCCGTATAACTTCTGGACGGTTTATTCGCTCCCTTTCGGATCAGCCATCGAAGGAGTATTGCTTTCTTTTGCGCTCGCCGATAAAATCAATCTACTTCGAAAACAAAAAGAAGAAGCCGATGCGCAGCGCATCAAAACCATCGAATCGCAAAACGAATTGCTCGAAACCAAAGTGCATCAGCGCACCACACAGCTGAAAGAAGCGAAAGATTACATCCAGTCGCAATATGACCATTTGCGACTAACCCAGAAACAGCTCGTGGAGTCGGAAAAACTTGCCGGCCTTGGTCAGATGACAGCAGGGATTGCCCACGAACTCAACAACCCCATCAATTTCGTCAACTCGAACGTAGGGCCTCTTCAACGCGATATTGCCGACGTGCTTGCTATGCTCGACGCCTATCAAGCGCTTGGTCCCGACGCAACACCGCATGATCTCGAAATGGTAAAGAAGCAATGTGAACAGCTTGACATAGCCTTTGTGCGGAAAGAAATTGGACAGCTAGTTCAAGGGATCGAGGAAGGTTCGAAACGGACGGCTGAAATTGTGAAGGGGCTTCGCATTTTCGCGCGAACCGACAAGGACACGCTGATAGCGGCCAACATCAATGAATGCATCCAGTCGACCCTAGTGGTGATGAAAGGAGTAACGAGTGGACAAGTAACACTGCATAACAATCTGGCGTCCGACATTCCGCAGGTAGATTGTTTTCCGGGCAAACTCAATCAGGTCATCGCCAATCTGATATCAAACGCTATTCACGCCACTCGCATTCCTGGTAAAAACGCATTGCAACGTAATATTTGGATCACTTCCGAATACGACCGTGACTTCGTGCGCATCCGCGTGAAAGACGATGGCTGCGGTATTGATGCGCAGGAAGTAGAGAAAATATTTGTACCCTTCTTCACCACCAAAGCAGTTGGCGAAGGCACAGGTCTTGGGCTAGCCATTGCGCGTGGTATTATTGAAGAACACAATGGGCAAATTGAGGTCGTTTCACAACCCGGCAAAGGCACAGAGTTTATCCTACATTTGCCTAGAAACCTCAACCAAGAAACACTTTCTGCAGCATAAGGCGGATTTAAAAATGAGCAAACCATTCAGCATTCTCTACCTCGACGACGAAGAGCAAAACCTCGTATCCTTTCAAGCTCTTTTCCGCCGTCAATACAATGTGTTTACTACGACCAGCGCCCATGAGGCAGTGGACATCTTGAACAACAACGACATCCAGGTCATTTTTTCAGACCAGAAAATGCCCGAAGTCAGTGGCGTTGAATTCTTCGAAACCATACTACCTGATTTCCCGCACCCGGTGCGCATACTTCTCACGGGTTACGCCGACATCGAAGCGGTGATCGATGCCATCAACAAGGGACAAGTATACCGTTATGTAGCCAAGCCCTGGGATGCTAATGAGCTTGCCGTTTGTGTAGAAAACGCACTGGAAAAATACAGACGTGAACAAGAGCTCTTGAGAAAGAGCAACGACCTTGAGCAATCGAATGCCACGCTCGAACAATTTGTTTTCAGTGCTAGTCAACAACTTCGAAACCCCACCGAGCAAATCATCAGAGCTGTTGAAGCCATTGAACAGATTGTTACGGATGCTGAAGCTAGAAAAGAACTGGAAGCAATTCGCATTCATGCTGCGCGCTTGCAAGGTTTCGGTGAGCAAATAGCTCAATACTACAGCAACAGCAGAGCAACAGCAGAAAACGTATTGGTAAACATAGAAGAACTCGTTCAACAAGTCATTCAGCACATACCCCAAAATCTGACAGCCGCGAAATGGGCGATAGAAACAGAATTCAACTTGAATGGTCCTTTTCTTTCCGATTCCTCGCGGTTGGTCATTATTCTCCAAAACCTTTTGAACAATGCTGTTCAGTTTTCCGACCTCAACAAATCGGTAAACACCATACACGTGGGCGTTATTCAAAATGCAGAAAAAGCGATTTTCCGCATTACAGATCAAGGCGTGGGCATTGAGCCCGGACGCATGGAACAATTGTTTAACACGCAACTGAGCGCAGACAAGATGGCTGCCGGGGGAATTAATATGTATCTGACAAAATCTGTCGTTGATAAAATGCACGGAAAAATCAGTGCTTCGAGCAAACCGGGCGAAGGAACACTGATTACTTTTGAGATACCGAATAGCCAGTAATGAAATTAAGCGACATCCATTTTCACCTGGTCGATGACAATGACATCGACACTTCAGTGAACATGAAGTTGCTGCAGTTGGGCAATATTTCGAACCTCATTACCACGTATTCCAGCGCTATAAAATTTCTGGCTCACCTAAGGGAGAGTCCCGAAGTGTTTTCTAAGGGGCGTCACATTGTGTTGCTCGATATTATGATGCCGGTCATGGATGGCTTTCAATGCCTGGCTGAGCTGGAGAAAATGGCCCCGTCTCTTACACAAAACATAGATGTATTCATGCTTTCGAGCAGCATCGATCGCAACAACATCAGCAAAGCCGAAAAATTTGCTATCGTGAAGCGGGTCATCGAAAAGCCGCTCGATGTGTATTTACTCAAAATGGCTCTGGAAGACCTTTTCGCTGAATGAGGCTTTCCGAAAAGGTTATTAACCTTTGATTCGTCAATAACATACCGCTCCACACTGCACCAGCCCTGCTTCCGTTCCTAAGTTTGGGAACTATCACTTGATGACTTTTCAGCCATGTCGAATTTTATAAAAAGCACCTCCTTTCGAAAAGCTGCGCTGGGCATTGCCGGTACGTATATCGTATTGCTGCTGGGCTCGTGGTTTTGGCTGCAATGGTATACGGATCATGGCGAATATGTCAGTGTACCCAATTTGATTGGGCTTTCGAGTGAAGACGCCATTCGGGGGTTGCAAGACCGAAACCTCGACTACCTGGTAATTGATAGTATTTATGACCGGAAAGCCACACCGGGTTCGGTATTCGACCAGAGTCCTGCTGTAGAGAGCCAAGTAAAAGAGGGCAGACAAGTTTTCCTCACCATCTACCGATACAGTCCGCCCATGGAAAAACTGGGTATCAAGCAAGGGGATTATGCAACGGTTGCCATGATAAAACTTCGCAACAAGTCTATCGATTTCGACACTTTGTATGAAGACAACAACACCTTGGTGAACAGCATCATTCGCGTTACTCAGCGCGGCAGAGCGCTCAAAGCGACCGATGAGGTTGCTCGTGGATCGAGGGTATTGCTTGTGATAGGCCGCTCTGTAACCGACAAAATCATCGTTCCCGATTTCACAGGAATGACATGTCTGCAAGCCAAAACGATTCTCGACACCCTTCGCCTTGAATGCAATTGTCGCTTCGAACCGGGAATTTCTTTACCCTCCTCACAAGATTCTTCCTCTTTCCGCGTTTGTCGCCAGGATCCGATACCCGACCCTGAGCGCGGCACATCCGCCGGTCGTATCGTAGATTTGTGGTTGTACAATACACCGTGTGCTCCCGATAGCACACAACAAGACTAGTAATGATGCGAAACTTTATTTTACGGTTGATAACGCTGGCAGGTTGTTTTGCCTGCATTGCTCCCCTCGCTGCACAGGAGCGCGAGCTGCCCTTGCAATTCAACCCGGAAGCAAACCGCAGGTATCAAGCGGAACAACGCTTTGCACCGCGCGCGCAACGACAAGGTGCTTCGCTGCCCATTCCATTTTTCGACGATTTCTCTCGCTACACGTTGCCTACCTCCGACCCCTCCATTCCGGTAGAATGGCAGCAGTGGGCCGACAATGCGGCTTACATCAACACTACGTTCCCGCTCAACCCAATGACCATTGGAGTGGCAACGTTGGATGGGTTGGAAGCTGATGGTACGCCCTACAGCGACACCCTCTATTTCCCAACCATCACAGAAGCTTTTTTGGATTGGGGATTAACCGACTCGCTTACTTCATTGCCTATCGATCTTTCAGGAATCACCCCCGACGACAGTGTTTACCTCGTATTCCATGTGCAAGGGGGTGGGCTTGGCAATGCTCCTGATGCCGATGGCATACTTGGCGCTGAAGGAGACTCGCTAATTCTGGAATTCTATAGCCCGCTGCAAGAAGGACAATGGGCGCGTGTTTGGGCCAAAGAAGGCGGTGCCGACGCAACCGTGTTTGATACCGTGTTTGTTGGTGTGAGCGATTTCATCTATCTCCAAGATGGTTTCCGGTTTCGATTTCGCAACTACTGCACACAACATGGAGCGCTCGACCACTGGCACCTCGACTACGTTTTGCTGAACAATGATATTAGCCCATCAAATTTCTTCTACGACGAAGTAGCCTTTCAATACTCCAACAACAGTTTGCTGAATTTCGGACTCACCGCTATGCCGTGGACACATTTCCAGCAAAATCCCGATTTGTTCATGCGCGACGAGATTACCTACTCGCAACGCAACCTCGGCATCACGTCCAACATCACCAGTAAATGCACCATCGCATACAACAACTCCACATTGTTCGAAAGCGACCTCGATGCCAATACACAATCGAATGGCTACAGTTCGTTTGAACGCACACTGTCGCTAAACGGCTTCGTGTATGACACACCAACCGTTGTGGATACGGCTTCATTTGAAGTAACCGTGGCGTACAACCCGACCGACATCCATCCGCAGAACGACACGATGCGCTTTCAACAAAAGTTTACCAACTTCTATGCTTACGATGACGGAACGGCCGAGCGAGCCTATGGCATTCAAGACGAAGGAGGAAAGGTGGCAATGCGTTTCAACTCAGCAGTCGACGACACACTTATTGGCGCTTACATCTACTTCGAACCTATTCAATACCTGGCCACCGATCAGTCATTCATTCTGCAAGCATGGGGCGACGTGAGTGGCGAACCAGGCAACCTGCTCACAAGCGAATTCGACAATTTCAACTTCTCGCTGCCGCACTATTACGAAAGTGGCCCCAATCTTTTTGTTTACTATGACTTTACCGACCCTATAGCAGTGCCTGCCGGTAATTTTTACATTGGCACGCTGCAGCAAAACAATGTATCGCTCAATTTAGGCCTCGACAAAAACACCAACGCCAATAGCACCCAACTGCTTTACCAGCTGCAAGGAAGCACCGACTGGATACCTTCGAGCATAACGGGCAGCGTCATGATTCGCCCCGTATTCCGCAGCACACTTCAAGACTGGGTGGGTGTAGAAAACGAAGCAAAAAACACAAGCGGCATGGTGTATCCCAATCCGGTGCGCGATGAACTCCGTTTGCAATTGCCTACCTCTTCTGAATCTTATACGTATCGCATCACCGACATGACGGGTAAGTGCGTTGCGAACGGATCAATAGCCAATCAATCAACCTTGCGTATTCCTGTAGAAACTCTTTCGCAAGGCTGTTATATACTCCACTACTTCAACTCAACCAATGAGCAATACAGTGCTCGCTTTATGAAGCACTGATATGAATGAATTTGATGAAACAGGTGCGCTCGGAGAACAGGATGATGATCTGTTTGAGCACCACCGTGTAGTTGCCGACAAAGGCCAAGGCCTTGTGCGAGTCGATAAATTTCTTTTTGACCGTCTCGAGAAGACTTCCCGCACGCGCGTTCAAGACGCTTGCGACAATGGCTTTGTGCGTGTAAATGGGACGGCTGTAAAGAGCAGCTACAAGGTTAAACCGCTTGATGTCATAACGCTCGAAATGCCATATCCGGTGCGCGAGCTGGAGCTGATTCCTGAGAACATACCGCTGGAAATTCTCTTTGAAGATGAAGACCTCATCATCCTCAATAAACCATCGAATATGGTGGTGCATCCGGGTCATGGCAACTACAGCGGCACATTGGTGAATGCACTCATCTATCACTTTCAAAACCTACCCGTGCGCTCTGATGCACACCCCGGTTTGGTGCATCGATTGGATAAAAACACCACCGGTGTGATGGTAATTGCCAAAACCGATAAAGCGCTGGTGAACCTCAGCAAACAATTTTTTGACCGCACCATTGAACGTCGCTATGTGGCACTCGTGTGGGGCGATGTGAAAGAAGACGGCACGATAACAGGCAATACCGGCCGAAGTTTGAAAGACCGGAAAGTGTTTACTGTATTCCCGCAAGGAGACCATGGCAAACACGCGGTTACTCATTACAAGGTAATCGAACGCCTTGGATATGTTACGCTGGTTGAGTGCAAGCTGGAAACCGGCAGAACACATCAAATACGCGTGCACATGAAACACATTGGTCACACCCTATTTGGCGACTTCGAATATGGCGGCGATAAGATTTTGAAAGGAACCACTTTTGCTAAATACAAGCAATTCGTTCAGAACAACCTCAACATTCTTCCCCGACAGGCATTGCATGCGCGCTCTCTAGGCTTCCATCATCCTACAAGCGGTGAATGGATGTTTTTTGAGAAAGAACTTCCTCCCGACATGGAGCAAGTGCTTGATCGCTGGCGCAACTACATCAGCGCACAGCAAGGTGAAGAGTCTGTTAATTGAGCGAGAAATTGAACTCGCCCTGCTTCATGAGTCGATAGTGATGTGAGAGTTTCGCCAATAAATTGGAGAATGTCTTCATCGCTGCATCTGTCTCTGTCGAAATCGGTTCCTTACGCAAACGCAGCACCATCAAACCATAAAGTGCCGTCAGGCATACCTCCACATCGTTGGTCGACTTGCCGTCTGTGCGTTGGATGTATTCCTTTATATTGGGTTGAGCTTGCAGGTAGGCTTCTGCATATGATTTATCGCGTACGATATTGAGGAGCGTATTATGCAAATAGTTCAACTCAAAAATCAACTCGTGTATTTCACTTACATGACCTCGCTGCTCAACACCATCCTTTCGCATACTCTGGGCGAGGCCTGCAAACCATTTCTTCTCTGTTTCAAAAGCTTTTTCATCGGGAGCGTATGAATGAATGAATACCTCGAGTGCATTTGCATCGAAATGAACTGCACGCAGCAAGTCTTCCATCTGCCAGAGAAAGATGACATACTCCGAAATGTTCTCCCGTAATTTTTTTGCCGCTAAACTCATTTGGCCTGTTTTTCTGAAGCGTACTCAGCATTCAATCCGGCGATAACTTCTGCAGTAATATCGTAGTCAGGACTTCCATAAAGTATCACTTGAAATTCGCTTTGCTTATTGATGACGTAATCGATGCCACGCTCTTTGGTAAACTTCTCCAGATAGGCGTTCACACGCTTCAAGAGGTCTTCCTGAAGTTGCGTCTCCTTCTTCTGAAGCACACCTACTTCGCGCTGCTGTATTTCGTCCATCTCAATCTGAAGGCGCTCCATATCCTTTTGCAATGCAATTGCCTCGGCCTCTGACATATCGGGATGTTCTTGTGCATAGCGCATGTTCTGCTCGTATTGCGCCTGTCGTGGGGCGTATTCCTTCTTTACACGTTCTTCAGCAGCCGCCATTTTCTGGTCGAGGTCGTTCGATTTTTCGACGATAAAATCATACTTCGAATTTAGCGTATCGCCGTTTACGTATGCCACAACGGTAGCCCTTGGGCCACCATCTCCTGAAAAGGCGGCAGCAACGGGAACGTTTTCATCAACGCCGGCCGAAGCATTAGAAAGGCCGGAAACTTTAAACCATAACAGAACTACTACAACCGCCAGCAAAGCGGAAACAGCCATTGAAATCTTTGCAATCATTACGTGTTTCTTGTTTGATCAAACGACTTCTTAAAATCGGCGTGCATACTCGCAAAACGATTCAGACAATTCTCAAGCAGTTCTGGTGTGAGCAGCGCCTTTACCCCTTCCAATCCTTCAACACTGTCGGCACCAATTTTAAACGCTTGCCTGTACTGACCCGCCTCCAGTTCAATGATGTATTTTTCATTGTATAGAAAAATCGAAATCTTGAGTTGAGGGTGTGGTATGGTAGCTATGATTCTCATTAGTCGAATGCAAAAATAAGAACTACAAGCTTGCACCGCATCTAACTTTACACCTATGATACGCGATCTTACCACAGCTGAAGCCGGCGAAAGACTGAAGCAACATGGCTACAACGAACTCGCCGGTGAAGGACCCAAAAACATTTGGCGTATTGCATTGGAGGTTGTTCGCGAGCCGATGTTTTTGCTGCTCATTGGATGCGGGACGCTTTACATGTTGCTGGGCGACTACCGCGAAGGCATCGTGCTTGTATCGAGCATCCTCATCATTATAGGTATCACGTTCGCGCAATACCGAAAAACCGAACGATCGCTCGAAGCACTTCGCAACCTCGCCACACCGCGCGCCTTGGTTATTCGCGATGGAAAAAAAACGCGCATTGCTGGACGCGAGGTAGTGCCCGGCGACATCTTGGTGTTGCATGAGGGCGATCGTATCGCAGCCGATGCAACGATAGTTGAGTGCATCCATCTCTCGGTCGATGAGTCGCTGCTTACAGGCGAATCAATGCCCGTTTCTAAAAACACAGACGACGGGAATCGTGCTGTATTCAGCGGGACGCTTGCCGTGCAAGGCTCTGCTCTTGCTGAAGTAACCGCAACCGGCATGAACACCAAATTTGGGCAGATCGGTCATTCGCTTCAGTCCATTCAGGACGAAGAAACCCGGCTTCAAAAAGAGATGAAGGTGTTCATTCGAACCTTGTCACTTATCGGCATTTTTCTAAGCGTGACGGTAGTCGTCGCTTTTTACATTTCGAGAGGCAACTTCCTTGAATCGTTGCTAACCGGTTTGGCCGCCTCCATGGCCATCTTACCCGAAGAGTTCCCTGTAGTTCTTACTATTTTCCTGGCTCTCGGTGCATGGCGATTATCCAAGAAAAACGTTCTGACGCGTCGTTCGAGCGCCATTGAAACATTGGGGTCAGCTACGGTGCTGTGCAGCGATAAAACGGGCACGATCACACAAAACAAAATGATTGTCGCAGCAGTCGCAATCGACGGTAAAATCATCGAAAAGAATGATTTCGCAACCTACGATGAATCGTTGCGACAAATCATTGGTGCAGGCTGTTTAGCATCGGCGCACGATACGACCGACCCCATGGAAAAAGCCATTTTTGCGTTGCATACAGACATGGCTTACGAAAAGTCGGCACTCGATTTTGAACGCGAGTATAGCTTGAGTAAAGGATTGCTTATGATGACTCGCGCGTATCGAACGAACGAACACACCAACTACTACCTCACCGCCAAGGGAGCTCCTGAAGCGGTGCTTACCCTCTGCAATTGCTCGACTGATGAAAGACAGCAACAACTGGAATTGGTTCGAGAAATGGCAACTCACGGCTATCGCGTTATTGCAGTTGCCGAAGCGATACATGTGGGCAGCGCTTGGCCGGAATCGCAGCATGGATTCACCTACAAACTACTAGGGTTGCTTGGATTCGAAGACCCAATACGCGATGAAGTGCCGAATGCAGTGGCCGAATGCAAGGCAGCGGGTATTCGCGTTTGCATGATTACGGGCGACTATCCTGCAACGGCATTGGCTATTGCAGAAAAGATTGGATTGGATCACAAAGGAAAAGTGCTCACGGGAGAAGAATTGACCCGCCTCCCCGAGCATGAACTAGCCAAGCGCATTGCCGAAACATCCGTTTTCGCTCGCGTAATTCCAGAGCAAAAGCTACTCATCGTGAACACCCTAAAAGCATCGGGCGAAGTGGTTGCCATGACGGGTGATGGTGTGAATGATGCACCCGCACTGAAAGCAGCGAATATTGGGGTGGCTATGGGAGCAAAAGGAACGGACGTTGCGCGCGAAGCTGCATCGCTTGTTTTACTGGACGACAACTTCGCCTCCATTGTTGCTGCAATTCGCTCGGGAAGACGTATCTTCGACAATCTGCAAAAGGCCATGTCCTATATCCTGGCCATTCACATTCCTATTATTGCACTCACGCTCATTCCGGCGTTCATGGGTGAACTGCCCGTTTTGTTGTTTCCCATTCACATTGTGTTCATGGAGCTCATCATCGACCCTGTTTGCTCTATTGCATTCGAATCAGAACAAGAAGAAAGCGGCATCATGGAACGGGCTCCTCGCCCGGCAAACGAGCAGTTTTTCGGAAAGAAAAAAATCATATTTGCGATCTTCAAAGGATTGATGCTTCTGACAACCGTATTGGTTGTTTTCGGCTTGTCCATTCAAGAAGGTCATACCGAAGGTGAAGTAAGAGCCATTGTATTTTCCACGTTAATCATAGGCAACATCTTCCTCATACTGACCGACCTTTCGCACACGCGCTCCTTCATATCGGTGTTTATGGAACGCAGTAAAGTAACACTCCTTATTGTCGGCATCGCGCTGACACTCCTATTGTCGACCTTGACAATTCCCGGCCTCAACTTCATCTTTAATTTCGAGTTCCCCGGCTTCGGTCACTTCTTACCGGCCATTGCAGCTGCAGGCACTATGTTGCTGGTGTTGGAGGGGCTGAAGTGGTGGGAGAATAGGTGATAGGTGATAGGTGATAGGTATTAGGTAATAGGTATTAGGTAATAGGTATTAGGTGCGGGGGACTGGGGACTGGGTGAGGCTGCGCCTAAAGAGCGTTTTCTTTCTCTTTTGCAATGCGTTTCAGGACGCGAACAATCAACAATGAGAGGAGTGTGCTTGCGGCGGCGAGATAACCAACGTACTCAAAGTTCATGAGTGGTGCGTTTTCATCTACCTGCGATATGATAGCGCCGGAAATGATGCCCGAAGAACCGCTTGCAAGCGACATCATGGCCGAATTCAAACTCATGAAGCCCGCTCGCTGCTGCGGATTGACAACCGTTGTTGCAATGGTGTTGGCGGGTATCATTCGACCTGAAACAAGCACAAAGAAAAAAGCTGCTATTGCAAGCACAACATACAACGGCACTTCGGGCAAGTGCGTGATGACAAGCACAGGGATAATACTCAGCAGCGCCGCGATCGTAAAGACACGGAAACGCCCCACTTTGTCGACCATGCGTCCAATAAAAAATCCGCTCACTACCGTAGCTGCCCCACCCACCAGATAAATCCACTTGATGTCGTGTTGCTCCAACCCTACATTGTTGATGTAATAAGGCGTCATGAATGAAATGACCGTAAACTGACCAAGCACCAACAGCACAGTAAACAGCAATGCGTTGCGCTGCTCACGCGATGTGAAGGCCAAACGAATTGCTGCAGTTCGATCATAGACCGTTTTACTCTTCAGGTGCTCACGCATCGGCGGGATTCTTTTCCAGGCCATAATCCATATAGGAACGGCAAGCAGCGTCACTCCATAAAACGGAACGTGCCAATTATTACCGAATACATCAACAAGCGTGAGTGCTATAGGCATACCTAAGATAGCAGCAAGCGAAAACGACATTGTGACAATGCCCATAGCCCTGCCTCTGCGTTCCAGCGGAATCGAATCGCCGATAATAGACATTACCAAACCGCCCAGCAAACCGCCGGTGAGTCCGGTAATGACACGCGTAATGATGAACAATGCATAATTCAGTGAATCGCTATCTGTATTGGGAAGTATGGCGCTGGAAAGTGTGCCAATCATGAAACCGAAGTATGCTGCGAGCAGCGCCTTTCTTCGATCGAGATTATCGAGATAAAACACACCTGCAAAAGCAGTCACGAAAGCAGCTATTCCGTAACTCGAAACCAAAAAGCCATATTCCTGTGGCCCTATCGACAACTCTTTTTTCAGAATATCGCCCATGGGCATCATAATCATGAAATCCACGATGTTCGTGAACTGTATGGCCGCGAGTACGACCAACAGGGCTCGCTCACTTCGTTGTATTCCACTCATGATTTTTGTACAGCGGTTGTTGTGTTACTTTATTGAATACTTCTGCTTTGAATGGCTCTCGTTGCGGATACTCCGATGGCTTCACGTAGTTGATGATCATCGAGAGCAATGCATTGGATATAATTCTGCGGTGCTTGATGCAACAGGTCAAGTCGACCGGAAAAGCGCCCACCGTCGATTTAATTTCTGCGGCTGTGCGTCCGTAAACAATGCGTGTGCAGCGCAAGCGAATGGCCAGCTCAACATAGTCATACAATATTCGCTGATAGACACCGTGCTCTCGATTGCTTTCATAATCGATACCGATAACGTGCGCTTCCATCACATTTCCGCAACGCATCGCTGTCATGAAACCAACCAACACATCATTCAAGAAATACTGACGCACGAAAAACTGATTGGGTATTCTCTTGAGCAGGCCGGCCAATGCAGAAGCCTGCAGTTTGCCAAGACGAAAGTCGGCCTTCATGTAAACGTTTTCATACAACTGCTGCATCGCTGCTTCATGAAGCAACACATCAGACTCAGTTGCCTCTACGACGCGTAAATTCGAAGAACGCTTCAACGACGACTTAGCCTTGGTGCGAAACTTCGTGTTGAGCGATTCCAGATAGTCATCAAACGTATTCCAATCCGAAAGGACCGGCATCACCATGTTGTGATCGACCTGAAACTTCTTGAAACGATAACGCTCGAGCTCATCGGCAACGCCAATGGTATTGGGATAAAAATCTTTTGTAACCATCGCGCAAATGCGCTTGCCCTTCTTCTGCTCCTGCGCAGCAATTTCCTCCATGGCATGATGCAAACAATAAGCAATCGTTTTTGAATCGGCCTCCGGCTGAAAGGAAAACCCATGCTCCCCCGTGGCGAAGGCGTTGCCATTGATGAGGATATTGTGTACATGTTTACCGCGAATGCGACGTCCAATGGCATTGATGCAATTGAGGAAAACGTTCGAGTAGGCATCTTCTGAAGTAGCGAAGTGCGCAATCTGAAAAGCTGCAATACCCAGCGGCTCAGCACCGCGGTAAAACATTGCCAGTCGAATTTCCAGCCCCTTGTCGTGCGCATCTTCAAGCGCCGACAAATAATCTAAACACAAGAAAGCCCCTGCCAGGGGATGCAGTTGCGACCATGCATGACCATCTACCTGCGAAGTATGCTCGTAGATGCGCCACGATATGGTCTTGTTATTGCCGGTTAGCATAGTTGATTGCTGCAATTCCTCAGCGGAAGCGGCAGCCTCATTGGTATTGGGGGGCAAAACTAGCGGAAGATTCACGAAAAGTAGATTGAAATGACAACTCCTAACTTTCTTTGCATAAAAAAAGATGCTCGAAATTCCTGCAGGACTTACGCTCTCCCTTATACTGCTTACACTAACAACCTTTGTGGGGTTTTTGTTCGCCATCGCTTTTTCTAAGAACCAAGCCGTCAGTAGATACGCCACCTGGGTTGCGGTGCCCGTGCTGCTGTGGGTCATCTTCCAAAGCACGCTTTCGCTGAATCGCTGGTATATGGACCGCACTACGGCGCATTTGTTATTCCCCTATCTGCTCACTACCTCCTTCATTGTGGCAATCATGGCCATTCCCCAACTGAGAGCATGGGCACTGGGTCTCCGCATGGAAGTATTAATTGCACTTCAGCTCATTCGATTGCCGCTTGAAGGCATCGTCCACTGGGCGGCCTATCACAGACAAACACCCTTGGCACTCACATTTTATGGCGAAAGCCCCGAGCTGCTTATTGGAGCTGCTACCCCCATCATGTTGTACCTATCGCGCAACATCAACAGCAGAAACAAACGATGGTTGATGATATGGAGTGCGGCGGGATCTGCGTCGCTTACGATGCTTTGGATACGCAGCTTTTTCAGCGCGCCTTCTACCCTGCAAGCCTGGAGTTTTGACATCCCGAATTACCTCATGGTGCATTTTCCGGGTAGTTGGATTGCGACTTTCATTATACCTGTATTGCTATTCGCACATCTTGCAACCGTTGTGCAACTGAGGAATACTACCACTGAGAAAATATAATTCTCTGTGTCCTCCTTTCCTCTGTGGTTTTATAATCAACCCAGAGGAAAGGAGGACACGGAGAAAACGAGTTTTTAAAAAGAACAGCCGGTTTTAAAATGAGCGTTTCCACCACTTGAACAGCTCGGCACCAAAGACGAGCAACACCAACAACAGAAGGGATATCGAACCCGCCATGTTTACTTGAATACCCGTTGCGTATGACTTCGGTTCGAACGACCACTCGATGGTGTGTTCTCCGGCCGGAACCTGCACACCACGCAGTATGTAATTAGCGCGGAATGCAGTTACTTCACTGCCATCGATGCGACACACCCAGCCGGCAGGATAATAAATTTCACTGAACACAACAGCCGCTGCAGAAGGAGTATTTACTGCGTATGTGAGCTTGTTGGTTGCGTATTTCGTCATCGAAACAGTAGCTGAGCTGTCGACCGCTCCCCAGTTTGAGAGCGCCGATTTAAACTCATCGTGCACCACTGCAGTATTCGACGGATCGATCGAACTCAACGCCTGCATCTCTTCATCGGCATTGGCCGCCCAATCAATTTCATTCACGAACCATGCATTGCCCAACGCATGCTTCTCGTTGCTAATAGGAGGTGCAGCACCGCTGTATTTGACATACTTCGTGTTGAGCATGTTCAATACCGGAGTAGTACCAAGAACGGAATCAACAACCGCAGGGCTTCCCGACTTTAAGCCTTCCGTAATACGACTGATTTCACCCGACAAATGAAAGTCGACAACCTCCTGGTAACGCTTCAACTTCGCGGCGTGGTAGCCACCAATCGATTTGTGGAAATAGGCCACACTCGCATCGTTGAAAACACCCGGCGAAGCCAACAGAACGCGGTAATTGCTATTCAACTGCAATGCTCCGAATTCGCACGCTGCATGTATGCGCTGTGCGTCATTGCCAGCGTATGGCGAAGTAGTCGACATGGCCTTTTCCAGTTGTGACACCTGTGCTGCATAATCAGGAATGGCGACCATTTCCTTGCGCTGAATAAAGCGATCGCAGGTATCAGGTGTGTATGGAAACAAGCGGTTTTCGATTCGCTCATAATGGGCGTATTCCATTTTACCTGTGCGCGGATTTTTCTCTTTTTCATTGCTGAAATAGCGCGATGAAACCGACCACATATCGCTCGTAACAATGAGCGCAGCAACACCGGCCAACACATACCAACGCACCTTGTTCATAGCGGTGAGAACGGTAAGCGCCAGCAACGCAACTACAATGAGTAAGCTGCGCTGAGCGTCTTCGGAAAACACGGCGCTGCGCACTTCAGGCAATGCATCTTCAATGGAGTTCACCATGTTGAGTGCTCCTGAGTTGCCTTTGTATTGATCACGCAATCCGTCGAGATACTCTACTTCATTCTCCGATACGAGCGGGCCCGTTATCGATGGTGTTGTTACCACTACCAGCAGCAGTGCGAACAGCGCACCGCCTGCAATAAAGAAGGTCTTCAGTTGCTTTCCTTGTAACGGTGACTTGACGAGTTCATTCAAGTAAACGATGGCCATAGCCGGTGCCATGATTTGAATGAGCACCAAAATCATCTTGGAGTCTCGGAATTTGTTGTACATCGGGAAGCTCTCGATGAAGAATCGGTTGATTCCATGCATTTCCTTCATGCACAAGAAAATGGCGAGCAACGCAATTGCCATGAACGGCCATTTAATAGCGTCTTTCGAAAGAATCAATCCCAGCACAAATAAGAACATGATGCCTGCGCCGAAATAAAATGCGCCTGCAGAACTGCCTTGTGCACCCCAATACTGCGGGAAGCCTTGCAGGTTTTCGCGGACATCCTTCGGTGCCTTTTGCATGGCCTTCTTATTATCGGAAAGTGAAACAGAAGAGCTTCCTCCCTTCGCATTTGGAATCATCATAGCCCAGGGCTCACCTGCCGCCATATTGTATTCCAAAATGTAGCTCGTGTTCAATCCATCGGCAGCTTGAGCACTTTCTTCCTTGCCTTCGGGTTTTATCGTTAGGTCGGTCTTACCACGAGTGGTAAGCTTGCTGTACTCATAGGTAGTGTAGATGTTTGCGAAGTTGGGCATCAAGGCTATCACGGCACCGAACACCAAGGCAATAGCAGCCTTCCCGATGTCGAGCCATTTGCGTTCAATGGCCAATCGAATGGTTTCACCCAACACCACGGCAGCAAGCAGGAACGCCAAGTAATACGTCATCTGCAAGTGATTGGCGGCAAGGTGCAAACTGAAGAAGAGCGCGAATACAGCTCCTCCCAGCAACCAACGTCCGCGCATGGCAAGTATCAATCCGCCGAGCACAGGCGCCATGTATCCAATGGCATTCACCTTCGATGTGTGACCGCCACCTATGTAGAGAATATTGATCGTAGAAAGACCGAAGGAAATAGCGCCCACGATGGCAAGCCACGGGTTGACCCGCAGACACAGCATCAACACATAGAAACCAAACATGCACATGTACAACGAACCGATAGCAGGATCGGTTCCCCACTTCAACACCTTATCGATCGGGCGCACCCAGTTCGACGGATACATCACATTGGTTTGATAACCCGGCATTCCGCCAAACATATTGTTGCTCCACAACGATTCTTCGCCGTTCATCAAGCGATAGTCAGAAAGTTCCTTCGACATACCCATCACCTTTTCGATGTCGGGCTGTTTCAAGCCATACTCATTGTTTATTCCGGAAAAGAACAACTTAGCGATTACAAGAAAAACGATAATCGCCACTGCATGCGGCAGAAGTTGCAGAAGTTTTTGCTTCATAAAAAAGAATGCAATTTGGTTTGGGGGTGAAGTTAACGACGGATGGGCAATGGACCTCAATCCTCTTTTATTTCCACATAATCGACATAATCGCCGTCATCATTTCGGCCCTTGTCACGGTTGTTCGACTCAACCCGTATCTCGCCTTCCTTGCGACGGTCTTCACGCGCACGCTGTTGATTGCGCATTTGCTCCTGCATGCGTTCCTGAGCGCCGCGCACCACGTGTGGAATGGCCAAACGTGCAACCAATCGAATGATGAACGAAATGAACAGAATCCATAAGATGATTTTTACGACTCCGCCAAGAGATGCTTCATATACCATGCTGCAAAATTAATTCGCGTAAGGCTTTGCCCCTACTCTATGCGACAAGTCGTTTCTTTTGTTCCGAAACTACCTTTCAGAACAACCCTGTAATCACCTTTCGGTAAATAATACTTCCCATTATCGGCCTTGCGAACGCGAATCATGTCGGCTGCCTCCTTCCCTTTGTTCACCGCGTCTTGCAGTGGCTTCACTCGATCTTCCGCAAACGACAAATCGTATGGAATGCGGTTGTACCCGCTATGCAGTTTTACCTCGCCCAATGTGGCAAGTTTCAACGAATCGGGTCCTAGGATCTCCACCGTGCAATTCATCGCGGCAGTGGTGTAAACCGAAATGGCCTGCTGTGGAACTTCAGCATCCAACCATTTGCTCCAGTTGCCACCCCAGTCGCCGCGCCAGTTAATGGGGGCCATCGTAAACGCTATCACACTCTCCTTCCGATTGGCCATGTATTCGCGGAGAGGTTCAAGATCGAGTATCCAAATGCTTCGTCCGTGTGTTCCCACTACCAAGTCTTCTTCTCGCTCCTGAACAACTAGATCATGAATGGCAACAGAAGGAAGCACATCGCTCAATTCGCTCCAAGTTGCACCGCGGTTGGTGCTCACATACAAACCATGGTCGGTTCCGGCATACAACAAGTCTTCGTGCTTGCTGTCTTCACGCAATACATTCACGCATTCGAATGGCAGATTGCCCGAGATGGATTGCCATGTCTTTCCTAGGTTTTCCGAAACAAACATGTACGCATTGAAATGGTCGTTGCGGTATCCGTTCAATGTCAGATAGATCCTGTTTTTCACATGCGATGAAAACTGAACGCGTGTAACCCACAAGTTTGCCGGCAATCCGGCTGACACATCATTCCACGTATAACCGTTGTCGGGCGACACATGCACTCTGCCATCATCGCTACCCACCGCAAGCAAACCAAACTGCAGCTTCGACTCATCGATGGTTGTCAACGTTCCGAACGGCACATTGCCTGGCTTCTCGCCTTGTGTCAAATCGCCACTGAGCGTCGTAAACGTTTCACCTTGATTGGTAGACCGATGCACCTTGTTGGAACAGATGTAGAGAATGTCCTGATTGAATTTCGAAAGCAGAATGGGAGTCTGCCAGTTCCAGCGCAGCGGACGTTCGCCCAGTGTATGTCGAACCGACAAATCCTTGTAGTCCTCTTCTTGAATTTTGACACGCGAATAATTCCCGAACTGATAACCGGTATACAGTGTGTTGTTGTCGCGCGTGTCAACCATTACCTGCATGCCATCGCCACCCATGATTTCTTCGAAATCGTTGTGACCTGTTATGCGCCAGTCTTCGTTGGGCTTTGTGCGCGAAGAGGCATACCACACGCCGTTGTCTTGCAATCCGCCATCCACGTTGTAGGGCTTCGCATCGTCGACCTGCACGGTGTAGAATTGACCCACTGCAGGCGAGTTGCAGTTCACATATGTTGCACCATCGTCGTAAGAAATCTGTACGCCACCATCGCTGCCGTTGATGAGGTG
>CALQJP020000008.1 GCA_943330925.2 Chryseobacterium gleum | reverse complement strand
CTTAATGCGCTCCACAAGAAAACTATTGTGGGCTCCGCCGCCAGTAGCCAGCACATGGCACGATGCATAGCTCGAAAGAGAGCGGCCAATCTGAACTGCTATATGCTCAACCAACGTGCGCAACAAATCGCGTTCGTTCAATTGCGCATGTTCCACAATCGGTAAAAATTCGGTTAACCAAAACTCCTTACCCAAAGACTTCGGGGCTGATAGATGAAAAAACTCAAGAGCATTCAGATCATTCAACAAGGCTTCATTTACGTGGCCTTCCTGCGCCAATGCGCCATCGCGGTCGTACGTCAACCCCATTTGCTCAGCAACGTGATTGAGCGCCATGTTGCATAGACCGATATCAAACGCCTTGATGCCCATGCCATCCTTCACCGACATGTTCGCAATACCTCCCAGGTTCAAGCAAATCGGATACGTTTCGAATAAAAGCAAATCGCCTATAGGAACCAACGGAGCGCCTTGTCCGCCGTGGGCAACATCGGTTGTGCGAAAATCGGCTATCACATCACAACCGGCTTCGGCCACTATATGCGCCGGACTCCCTATTTGCAGCGTGAGGCCTGCCTCGGGTTGATGAAAAACCGTATGCCCGTGCGATGCAATGAAATCGACCTTCGCTTCATGGCGTTCAATAAATTCAGCAACCCATTTTCCGTGCTGTACTCCGAGATCCACGTTGAGCTGCGCCAATTCACGACCGCTCAATGTATGCGCCTCCCGCAGCCTTTTTCGCCACGCTTCATCATACGGAATCGTGGCTGCGTGATGCAATTCAAAACTCCAGGAACTACCGCTGTAAAAGGTGCAATGTGCAATGTCCAGCCCGTCGAGCGACGTACCGCTCATCAATCCGATAGCGCGGTATGTGAGCAATTCACTCATGGATTACCCTTGCGAATAACCGGGAGCAGGGCCCCGATCAAGACGGTTGTGTAAATGGCGTAAATGCCCATGACGGCAAAGGCAAGCGCCTTTTTTCCGGGCAGCTGCGCGTAGAAGTAACCACCCACAATGCAAGCCGACATAAACAACTTCACGAGCACGGAAGCATTCACAGAGGCAATAAAACGATGCGGTGATTTCGAGCTTGCCGAGGCTATCATCTGATACAAAAAGTACGTTACCGCACCGTAGAGCGGAATCAACACCCAAACGGCATCGGGCATGGGCTTTTTAACGATGAAAAGAACAACAATGGCCAACACATACAACAGCACGGTGGCAATGGTCAGTGGAATTAAAAATGCTCGTGTATTCATGTAGTGCAAATATCAACGCTTGCGGAGTACATCGCGTATGACAATATAAACAGCCAATATCACTCCCAGCAACGAGCAGATAAGTGTCATTACCGGTGTTTCGAACTGGAAAAATTGATCGAGTTTGATGCCGCCCCAAACGCCCAAAAAAATGGTAATGGCCATTTGCGTGGCCATCGACGTGTAGCGTAAAATCGAATTGTTGCCTGCCTTATTGGGCGGCGTTGATGACTGCATCGGATTGGCCTTCCTTTTTCATCTCTTTCACTTTTGCTCCCATGTTGCATGCCCCGGTAAACGATGACCCCGGTTCTACTGCAAGCTTATCAGTGAAAATATCGCCTTCCACTTTTGCAGTGCCTTTCAGTGACAGCATTTGTTGAACATAGAGCTTACCCTTCACCAACCCCTCAATCTCAGCGTTCTGGCAATTTACGGTGCCTTCGATACGCCCGGCAGGCCCTATAACCAAGCGACCTTTGGTTGAAAGATTTCCTACAAAAGTGCCATCGATGCGAATGTTGCTCTCGCAGCGAATTTCACCTTCTATGCTGGTTCCTTCAACGATGCGGTTGATGCCCATATCGGGCACCTGCTCAGTGTATTTTGCCATCGGTTTAGTGTTTTTCTGAAACATGGTAATTAGTGTAAGGCGCTTCTGTCAATAGTACCTGGCAAAAAAGTCGAGATACAATTGGTAATCCTTGCCTTTAAACAAAGCTATATAATTCTGCTTGGATATCAAAAAAACATGATTTCCATTCACATTCACTGCCGCAAGTTTGTCTGTATCGCTAATGAATGCTCCGTAATACTGTTTTGCGTCTTCCGGCTTTTTGAACGATTTCACAAGCAACATGTGATTGTCTTTATCGAGCAAATTATTGGTGACTCGAAGCTGCGACGAATTGAAGAACATCAAATTGAAATCAGCTACAGATGCTTTCGCTGCGTTGATATCGCTTCCGTTTACGGGCATTAATACAGATAAATAGTGCTCTGCATTCACATCGAAAACATAGGGTCCGTCATCGAATGCCAGTGAATCAGCATTGTTCGAGAGCTGCTGCAACGAATCGGCTTGCATGGCGTTTGTGGGTTGGGGAGGGCCCGATGTGTTTATTTCGTCGCCTGCATTCAGAACGCGCAAGAGCTGATCGGCGCGGGCAGCTTCCTCCGTTCCCGCACACTCCTGAACCAATTGGTTCAACTCATTCTGATAGTTCTCTTTTACTCCGTAGGGTGCGTCGGAATACCCCACACAAATAGCCCGAAGTAATTTGTATTTGCAAAGCAAACGGTTCAAGGGCTCTGCCGTTATAACGCTGTCGCAATAAACCTTTGCCTTGCCATAGCTGCGGGCAGTATAATAACCATAGGCCACTTGATACGCTTCGTTCTCCTTGGCCTTTTTCATGTCTTGAATATCCAAGTACCCTGGATTATCAACAAGCATAGCCCAATCGCTGCTCGGATAACGAGTCTTTATCTCATCGCCCCAATACTTCGAGTTGCAGCTTTCACAAAACGGATTCTTTACGTAACCCTTCGTGCCCTCTTTGGCCAGCCATGTTCGGAAGAGTTGGTAGTAGGTGGTAGGATGGTAACTACTTTCATCCATGTTTGCCAGCAATTCTTCCCATGTGCTGATGGCGTTGTCGTCGTCGTCCAGCTTCTCCTTGTAAACCACCCCGGCATTGTAATAACCCTCTGCTGCAGCCCTTTTAACTTCCTTCATGCTGGCGTCGTTTGCACACGGAAGCGAACCTTTCAGTTCCTCTGCACTCGGTGTCTTGTACTTGTCTTGGGCAACGGCACCACTGCTGTCTGCGGCGGCTTCTTGCTCCGCAACCGCCTCTTCGCCGGGACCGAAACTCTCGGCAAGCTTCGACTGCAATCGCCAGTAATCTTTCAACGGCCTATCGCCCCATTCGTCCGCAAACGTGTTGCGGCCGTTTTCCTTCAACTCTTCATTGTAACACCAAAACGTACCGCTAATGCCCGATTCCTGCGCTGCCTGGCGCGCCTCTTCAGCCCTGCGCTCTTCTTCCAAACGCTGCTGTTCCATGGCATAGGCTAATTGCTCTGCCATGGCCTTCACCTTCTTATCGAGCTCATCCGGACTTAGTGAGCAAATGACATTGAGACTGTCATACAAGTCAATCGCTTCGAGGTGACCTACGAGTTCCGTGAGCGACTCTGCGCGTGCTTTAACCATTGCATAGCGGTCATGTGTAGCGTCGATCTTGGTCAAGGTGCTGTCATAATACAGCTGGGCCTGAGCATACTGACGTTCGTCGAAATACAAATCGGCCAAGCGTAAAAATGCTTTTGCGCGTTGCTTCGGATTGGTTGTGTTGGACTCAATTGACTTCTGGTAGAAATTAATTGCGTCATCCCTGCGCTGTTCCTCCCAAGCTATGTCGCCGAGCGCGTAGTAAATCTGATCGGCGTAATCGGCGTTCTTTTCATCCTTCAGCATCTTGAAGAGTTCCTTCTGAATCTCTCCTGAACTGCCCCCGGTGCGGCTGTATGAAAGAGCCTTATTGATGCGAGCATGAAACTCAAGTTCATAGGGAGCGCGCGAATGAACCACGGCTTCGTAGTGCGTCATGGCATCGCTGCTTCGATTCATTTGCTGGTAGAGCTGAGCAAGAATGAAGTGCGGGCGCGCACGGTCTCTTTTCTTGTCGATGAACTCCAACCCCTTTTCCAATTCTGCTGCTGCCTTTTCCCATTTCTTCTGATGCACATAGACGTCGGCAAACGCCAGGTGATATTCGGCCTTTTGAGCTTTCGAAACTTCGTCTTTATCCAAGTCTCCCTCCGCACGCGTCAAGGCCTGCAGCGCCTTGCCATATTCCCTATCCTGCACATAGGTCTTTGCCAACCATGTGTTGCTGCGCACAGAGGCCTCCGGCTTCTTGAATTTCCGATTGACATACTGGAAAATATCTGCCGACTTGTAATAGCTCTGTTTGTAGAAATAAGCCTGGCCTATTACCATATAATTGTCATCGATCCACTTGTTGAACTCTGGATGCTTCTTGTCTTCATTCGAATCATCCTTAATGGTATGGCGACTGATGACCTTCTCACACTTTGCAATGGCCTTCTCCATATCGGGGTAGAGTGCCTTTGCCTCTTCAGGCGTTCCGTATATGAAGATTGGAAGCAACTTATCGTAATCGTCCTTGTGATTGGCTGCCAATGTAGTTGCGCCCTTAACGACCAACTCATTCGCGTTGAAATACCCGTTGTAGTGGCCTGTCATGTTGTGAAACAACCTATAAGCTGTTCCATCCTTCTTAGTGGAACAACCAACAAGCAACAACACAAACACCGAGAAAACAAGGCCCGACAAACGAATATTCACAAAGAGTAGATTTTATTGCCCGCTTCTAACAGGATTGCGTCAAAATTATTTCATTTTTGTGCGCAATTGTTCGGTAAGTCAAAGATTCGAAACAAAAAATGGTAGCAACACCTCAACCCAAACGAAAAAAACTGCTGAAGAAGCTGAAAAGCCGCTTCCGGTTGACGGTGCTCAACGAATCCACATTCGAAGAAAAACTCTCGTATTCGCTCACTCCGCTCAACTTGATTATCATGTTCGGAGGCATGCTCATTGTTTTCGGTTCGCTCATTTACCTGCTGGTTGCGTTCACTCCGCTAAAAAACTACGTTATACCCGACTACGCTTCTACGGTCTACCGCGAGGAGGCGCGAATCGCCCGCATGCAAGCTGACTCTCTTTTCGATGAAGTGAGAAAAAACGATCGATACCTCAACGATTTGAAAATCATTCTTTCGGGAGGCACACTCAGTAATACGCAAGACTCTTCGCAATCGGCTTCATCCTCGCCCAATCTCAATTATGAAGTAAGCGAGTTGGATGAGTCGATGCGCCAAAAAATTTCGGAACAAGACCGCTTCAGCATTGAAGCAGTGGAAGAAACCGAAGACCGCAAAAAAGGATTGATTCTTTTCAAACCCGTGAACGGCACCATCTTCAGCGCTTTCAACCCCAAAGAAGGACATTACGGAATCGATCTGGTAGCACCCAAAGATGACCCGGTGAAATCCGTTCTGGACGGTACCGTTATAGCCGCGGCCTTCACAGCCGACGACGGAAACATCATCTCCATCCAACACGCCAACAACCTCATTTCGGTGTATAAGCACAACGCAGTGCTGCTTCGCAAAGTGGGTGATATGGTAAAGGCTGGAGAATCCATTGCCTTCATTGGCGACTCAGGCGAAAACAGCGAAGGACCTCATTTGCATTTCGAGTTATGGGAAAACGGCGCACCCGTAAACCCTACGCAATACTTGTCGTTTGGTCAGGGAACAATCACTTCGTATTAAATCCATTCATTGTGCGGGCAAGTCCTATGAGCCCAAATGAAAACACGGCTTTTCCGGCGCGCTCTATGTGTTCGTTGAGCACCTGTTTTTCTTCCGGTCCCCAAACACCCAACACATAATCGACCTGCTGTCCTTTGGAAAACTCTGCGCTTATGCCGAAGCGCAGCCTGGCGTATTGAGTGGTTTGCAGTATCTCATTGATATGCTTAAGCCCATTGTGACCGCCGTCGCTACCCTGACCGCGCATGCGCAACTTTCCATAGGGCAACGCCAAATCATCGGTAACGACAAGTACGTTCTCCAACGCAACTTTCTCTTGTTGCATCCAATAGCGAACGGCATTGCCGCTCAGATTCATATAGGTGCTTGGCTTCAGCAATATGAAGGTTCGCCCCTTGTGCTTCAGCTCGCATACGTCACCGTAACGCTCCGTCTTAAAAAAAAGATTGGACGCCCCGGCTAGAGCGTCCAACACTTTAAATCCTATGTTGTGGCGAGTCTCTGCGTACTCACTGCCGATGTTTCCTAAACCTACGATGAGGAATTTCATGCAGCGAACTTAAGCTTCCGTCGCCAAACGATTACTTCTTCTTTTCAGCGGCAGCAGCAGCAGCGGCATCAGCCATGGCTGCGCGTGTTACCTGAACTGATACAATGGCTGAAGCCTCAGCTTCCAACACTTTGCAACCATCGATCTTGATTTCGCGAACGCGAATCATGTCACCAATCTTCATCGCTGAAATGTCAACCTGAATCTCGTCCGGAATTGCTTCAGGCTTTCCGCTGATACGCACCTTACGGTAGTTGATGAGCAACTTACCACCGCTGCGAACCCCTTCAGAAACACCTACTGTGCGAACAGGAAGTGTTGTCTTTACTTCTTTCCCTGGAATCAACTCCAACAAATCGATGTGTGTTACCAAGTCAGTAACCGGGTTCTGCTGCATTTCCTGAATGATAGTAGAGTAGGTCTTACCGCTCACTTCAATGTTGATCTGCAGTGTGTCGGGACGTGCAACGATCTTATCCCAGTCGTTGCGTGATACGCTAAAAGGCACCTGTGAAGCACCACCGTAGATAACACCTGGAATGCGACCGCTTCTACGCAATTCCGCTGCGCCCTTTCTTCCTACGCTCTCTCTCGGAGAGCCGCTCAATGAGACTTGTTTCATGTATTTAAATTTTAATTATTTACGACATTATAAAATTGCTGCTTATGCTGCGATTATCAATAAGGTTGGTAAGCACGCCACCGAACAAGGGGGCAATGCTCAACACCTTCACTTTTTCTTGCGGACGGCCTTCCTTCAGAGGAATGCTGTTCGTTACAATAATTTCCTTCAACGCTGATTCCTGAATACGCTCATACGCCTGCCCGCTGAAAACAGGGTGTGTGCAAATTGCGCGTACCGAAAGAGCACCACTATTCATCATAACCTCGGCTGCTTTGCAAAGCGTGCCTGCGGTATCGCACATATCGTCTACGATCACAACATTTTTTCCCTGCACATCCCCAATCACGGTCATGCTCTCAACCTGGTTGGCAACCTTGCGTTGCTTGTAGCAGATGGCCAAATCGCTGCCCAACAACTTAGCATAGGCATTGGCGCGCTTGGTACCGCCGGTATCAGGCGCTGCAATGAGGAGGTCTGGTATGTTCAGTGACTTCAGGTACGGAACAAAAATGGTCGATGCATACAGGTGATCCACAGGAACTTCAAAGAAGCCCTGAATCTGCTCAGCGTGCAAATCCATTGTAATGACACGGTCAACTCCCGCTGCCGTCAACAAATTAGCCACCAGCTTGGCGCCAATAGCCACACGGGGCTTATCCTTCCGGTCTTGACGCGCCAAACCGAAATACGGTATTACGGCAACGATACGCTTGGCAGATGCGCGCTTGGCTGCATCTATCAAGAGCAACAACTCCATTAAATTATCACTTGGAGGGAAAGTAGACTGAATGATGATCACATCCATTCCACGCACTGTCTCTTCAATAGAGGGCTGAAACTCACCATCGCTGAAGCGCTGAATAATTACACTGCCCAGCTCAACTCCAAACTCCCTGGCAATACTCTCACCGATATACTTCGATGACGAGCCGGCAAGTATTTTAACCATTGGATTCATAGTGCGCTTCCCTTTTTGGGGCCGCAAATATAGTCACAGCTATGAAATTCAGATACTTCGCGACTAAAAATAACATGCCCGCATACGGTAGCGTATGCGGGCATGTTTATTCTGAAAAATCTTATGGTAAAAACGTGTACTGGAACAATCCCTGGCTCAAACTCACAGTTGGGCTAGGCGCAGCGGGGTCAACCGCTACAAGAGTTCCTTGGAAAGCGCCGCGGAAGAAACGGTAGAAGCCAATCGGCTTGTTGCAACCATTCGTTACATCGGCTACTGTAATTGTAAGTTCCTTGTACTTCACCATTGTGAACGTGCACTCACCGCCGGGCAAGGCTGAAGAATAGGTGAAGCCAAGCTCATCCGTCCAAACAATGCTATACTGTGTTGGGTCGGTAAATGGAATGGGAAACTCCAGTGGTGCTCCCAAGCTGCTCGCCCAGCCAAGCAATGGCTGAGTTACAACCAACGAGAGGCTACCCAGTGGCACCGGTGGCGCGTCCGGATCGGTGTCGTAGGCGGGCTCAAGTGTGTATGTCAAAGTACCCGCAACATCGTCATAAGCAGGCGGGTTAAATGCCGTTTGAGGCGTTTTGAATACCGTTGAACCAATTTTGTAAGAGAAAAGTGTGTCACAATCAGGGCATGAGTTACCGCCACAGTCAACGTAAAACTCTACTCCATCTTGAATGCCGTTGCCACAATTACCGGTTGAGCAGCAAGGATCGCAATCCGGACCACCACAGTCAATACCCGTTTCATTTCCGTTGAATAGATTGTCTACGCAAGTAGGACAAAAATCACAGCCTCCGTATGGGGTTTCGCCTTCGTTCTCACAATCGATGTCGTCTTCCAAACCATTCAGCAAACCGTCGCCGCAAAGCTGCTCGCATCCGCCGCAAACGCCGCCGCAGTCAATGCCTATCTCGTCACCGTCCTGAACACCATTGGCGCAGGTAGGACACACCGGACATTCACCTCCACAATCCAACCACGTTTCACCGCGCTCGGGCTCCCACACACCGTTTGTGCAGTGGTCACATTCTTCGCAATTCGGTCCACCGCAGTCGATGTTTATTTCTCCGTTGTTGAGAACACCGTCGTAACAGTTATCTGGAATTTTATTGTCATCGTTAAGGCAGCTTGCCAGAAAAAAAGAGCCGGCAAAAACAGCAAAAAACAAGAATACGAGCGAGCGCATTTTCATAGGTAAAACGTATTTAACAGGTTTCGAAGATATAAACACAAGACTCATTCCCCCAAACTTTGGTTGCACTCTGTTTTATTCTTCACCCCAATGCTTCGCCGAGGCCGCATATTCCAATGGGGAATATTGAAGCATAATTATTCACTATTAATTGCGTAATTACGCAACATGGAAAAGACCTGGCTGCCCAAAACAACTCCCGACCCATCCGTGGTGGATCTTCTGCAAAACGAACTGTCGGTCAATCAGTGCGTTGCACATTTGCTTGCGCAACGCGAAATAGTCTCGTTCGAACAGGCGCGCAACTTCTTTCGGCCGGAGATTGAACACCTCCACGATCCCTTTCTCATGAAAGACATGGACCGCGCTGTGGAAAGGCTTTCTGCGGCACTTCATAAAAATGAAAACATCCTCGTGTATGGCGATTACGACGTCGATGGAACCACCGCCGTCACCCTGGTATATAGCTTTCTTTCGAGCCTCGGTGCTCCTTGTCATTACTACATCCCCGACCGATATACTGAGGGCTACGGCTTTTCCATGCAAGGTGTTGATTATGCAAAAGAAAAAAATTGCACCCTCATCATCACGCTCGACTGCGGTGTGCGCGATGCACAAAAGATTGATTACGCGCGCTCACTGAACATCGACGTGATCGTGTGCGATCACCACAGGCCTGCTGAAATCCCAAATGCAGCTGCGGTGCTCGACCCCAAAAGACCTGATTGTAGTTACCCTTACGAAGGATTGAGCGGAGCCGGTGTAGGTTTTAAGATGCTGCAAGGGTTGTGCATACAACAATCCATTGATACCGATTTGCTGTTTCGATACATCGACCTGGTCACCATTTCCATAGGCGCTGACATTGTTCCACTCACGGGTGAAAATCGAATACTGGCGTATTACGGTCTGCAACAACTCCAGCAATCGCAACGACCCGGAGTGGCAGCCATGCTCATGAAAGCCGGCTTCAAGAAACCAACGATTACCATAACCGATGTGGTGTTCATTTTGGCGCCCAGAATTAACGCGGCAGGCCGGATATTTTCGGGCAAGGCCGCCGTCGAATTGCTGCTGGCTGCCACCGATGAGGCGCTGGTGCTTAGCACAGCCATCGAAGAATACAACGCAACCCGCAAAGGCCTCGACAAGGATATTACTGCGCATGCCATTCGAAAAATTGACACCGACGCTTTTCAAACCAACTCACTTTCGACAGTGGTTTACGACGAGAGCTGGCACAAAGGCGTTGTGGGCATTGTAGCTTCGCGCCTGGTCGAAACCTATTACAAGCCCACGATTGTTCTCGTGAGCGATGGTGACAAAATGGGCGGCAGCGCTCGCTCCATCAATGGAATCGATCTATTCGAATGCCTGAGCGAATGCGAAGAACACCTGATTCAATTTGGGGGTCATACCATGGCCGCAGGCCTGTCGCTGAAGGCTGAAAAATTCGAGCGATTTCAAAATCGGTTCGACGAGGTGGTTCGTCAAAAACTGAATAATGTTCGCCCCATTCCGTGCATCCAATACGACTCAGAAATTGAATTCGCCGACATCACGCCGAGGTTTTTTAGAGTGTTGAAACAGTTCGAACCCTTCGGACCCGAAAATCTAAGCCCCGTATTTCTTGCCCGTAATGTGAAAAATGCGCGGTTCACTCGCACGGTGGGAGAAAACAACAACCACCTGAAACTCCATGTTCAACAGGTCAGTTGTCCGGAAGTAACCTTCGACGGTATAGGATTCGATTTGGGGCATTGGTGCGAAAAACTTAAAAACGATTGTGTTGTCGACATCCTTTTCTCAGTTGATGAAAACACATGGAACAATAAAACAACCCTGCAACTTAGTGTGAAAGATATCCGAGAATCCGCCTCGATATAACATCCATTCTCCGAGCGAATTTGTCGACCTTTGCACCCCATCTTTACAAACATGTCAAACGATAATCGCACTGAAATAGCCTCACTTGGTGAATTCGGCCTCATCCACCATCTCACCGATAATATTCTTCTCCAAAACAAAACCTCAATCAAAGGCGTGGGCGATGACGCCGCTATTCTAAGCGCACCCGAAAATCAAAAATGCCTGGTGTCGACCGATATGCTCGTTGAGGGAGTTCACTTCGACCTGTCCTACGTTCCGCTTAAGCACCTCGGATACAAGAGCGTGGTTGCCAACCTCAGCGACATCTGCGCAATGAATGCAGTGCCTCAGCAAATTGTAGTTGGGTTGGCACTCAGCAACCGGTTTTCAATGGAGGCCGTAGACGAATTGTATGCGGGAATCCTCATGGCATGCAATCATTACGGTGTTGACCTCGTGGGAGGCGATACCACCAGCAGTCGAAGCGGGTTGGTTATTTCCATCACCGCTATTGGTTATGAAGCGGAAGAAAACATCGTAACACGCTCCGGTGCTCGCGAAAACGATTTGCTGGTCGTTACCGGTGACCTCGGTGGTGCTTACTTGGGGCTGCAAGTTCTGGAACGTGAAAAGGCTGTTTTTCAAGCCGCTCCCGGAGCACAACCCCAACTGGAAGGCTACGACTACGTGCTGGAACGTCAACTAAAGCCCGAGGCGCGGCGCGATGTTCACGGGCTACTGCAATCACTGGATGTTCGGCCAACCTCCATGATTGATATCTCCGATGGACTTGCCTCTGAAATAAAGCACCTCGCCGAAAACAGCGCTGTCGGTTTTGACTTGTATGAAGAGAAAATCCCTGTTTCTCCGAAAACGATTGAAGCCGCCAAAGAATTCAACCTCGATTTCACCACCTGCGCTCTCAATGGTGGCGAAGATTACGAGCTACTATTCACCATTAAACCGGCCGACTATGACAAGATAAAAGGGAATCCCAGCCTTTCGGTAATAGGCCACGCTACCGCAGAAACAATGGGGTGCCGCCTCATTACCCGCTCGGGCGAGGCAATCAACCTCAGGGCCCAGGGCTGGGATGCGTTCAGCGAATAATCGTTTTATTTTCATCCTGAATACGAAATCAGTTTTTGAATCGTTCCTAGCGCGCCAATTACTTTATGAGAACCTCCCTACTCCTTCTTTTTATCATGGTCCCACTAGCCTTTGTTGCTCAGTATAGCATCGGAACATGGCGCGACCACTTCCCCTACAACAACTGCGTAGATGTTTGTGAGGCCGGAAATCTCATCTATGCCGCAACTCCCAACGCTGTTTTTTCATTCACGCAATACACAGCAGAAATCAATCGATTCAACAAAACAAATGGTCTAAGTGATGTTGGTATCAGTGCGCTCAAATACGACCCCGTTTCACAATTGGTGATCGTGGGTTACTCCAACGGAAACATTGATCTTTTCAACGAAAACGGCGTCTACAATATCCCGTTCATCAAGGTCAGTACGCTCATTGGCGACAAAACCATTTATGATATCTACCCCTACGACGATCGTATTTTTCTGAGCACCGGTTTTGGAATTGTGGTAATCGATGTGCCCAAAAAAGAAATCAAGGAAACCTATTTCATCGGCCCATCAGGAGAACCTGTTCGTGTTCGTGACATTGCAATCATCAATCAAACCATCTATGCCGCAACCGAGCAGGGATTGCGTAAAGCGGATGTGAACAACACCTTTCTTTCCAATTTCGAAAACTGGACTACCCTTGATTCACTGCCGGGTTCCAACCCTCCTTCGCACATCGAGTTCTTCAACAATGAACTTGTGCTTGCCATACCGGGCAGTGCGGGCGATTCGGTTTGGAGCAAACCGCTTGATGCCGCAACTTGGACCAATCGATTTCCGCTCGAAAACTTCCGCATCAACCGTCTGTGGAGCAACGGCGAATGGTTAACCGTCTCAGGAAATTACACCTTGTGGTATTGTCACAACAACTTCGATACACCAACACCACTCCTGTGGCTATTGGGGCGCCAGCCATACGCAACCAACGCCATTATTGACTTCAACGGTTTCGCTTGGGTTGCCGACAAAAACATGGGGCTCATTCTATCCAAAAACTCTTTTGGTGTGGAAGATTTCCCATTCGGCCCTAAGGGACCAAACTCAGACGATTGCCGACGTATTACCGCATACAACAACAATGTGTGGATTGCTCACGGTGGGGTTCGCGCAGATTGGGGAAACAATTTCAATACCGATGGGGTATCAGCCTTTATCGACAACCAATGGGTGACGATTTCTGCGGACACCTCCCGCAGCGCAGGCGAGCATTTCAACAATTCCAACGAATACGTCATGGACTTTATGGACTTTGCCGTGGACCCAATCGACAACACAACAGTGTATGCGGCTTCATGGGAAGAGGGATTGCTGAAAGTAGATGTTGCCAACCAAAGGCTGATTCCTTCCAACGGCACGGCTACAAAAGGCCCCGACTCAGACGGTGCGACGCAGGACTATTTGAGAACAGCTGTGGGCGGGGTAGCCTACACCGATGATGGTATCTTGTGGTGCACCAACGGCTACACCAAGCGTGCGTTGCACGCGCTCGACCGCGAAGGCAACTTCTATGACTACAACTTCGGCTCTGTTATCGGCGACGATGAAAAAGTTGCAGACCTGCTCATTTCAAACGACGGATATGTATGGGCGAATGTCATCAATAAAGGACTGCTGGTATTCAACACGAACGGAACACTCGGCGTGCTCTCCGACGATAACTTCAAGCTGCTTACCGATGCAGAGGGCAATGGAAAACTCTCCTCCAGGGATGTACTCTGCATGGAAGAAGACCTCGATGGCGAAGTGTGGGTAGGAACAGGCAGCGGGCTTTCCATTTTCTACAACCCCGCATCCATATTTGCTGAAGGCAACTTTGACTCCGAACAAATTCTCATTCAGCAAGAAGGCAACACACAGATACTTCTCGAAACCGAGGCTATAAACTGCATTGAAATTGACGGCAGCAACCGCAAGTGGATTGGTACAAAAAACAGCGGCGCCTACCTGCTCAGCGACGACGGGCTGCGTGAAATCTATCACTTTACCGCTGAAAACAGTCCTTTGCCTTCCAATACGATCTACGACATTGCCATCAATCACTCCAATGGCGAGGTGTTTTTCGCCACCGAAAACGGGGTGGTTGGTTTTTTCTCGACCGCTACCAACTTCGATAATGAGATGTCGAACGTGCGCGTATTTCCGAACCCGGTTCGTCCTGAGTACGACGGAAACATCACCATCGACGGACTCGCCTACAACACCAGCGTGAAGATTACAGACATACAGGGCAATATTCTGTTCGAAACAGAAAGTGAAGGTGGGCGCGCTGTTTGGAATGGCCTTCTCTCCGATGGAAACCGCCCGGCAACAGGTGTTTATCTCGTCTATGTTTCCACACAAACGGGAACAGCCGATGAGGTTCGTAAACTGACATTCATACGCTGATACATCTTCTTTTTATTCGGCGCGCAGTCGTGCTTACTTTTGCATGCTCTTAAAGCAGTCCGATTATCATTTCGGAAAGCAAGCGCAACATGAGTGATCAACTCAAGCACGAGTGTGGCATCGCACTCCTTCGACTGAAGAAACCTCTTCAGTATTACGCCGAGAAATACGGAACTGCATTTTACGGCCTCAACAAAATGTACTTGTTGATGGAAAAGCAGCACAACCGCGGACAAGACGGTGCGGGTATTGCCAATATCAAAATCGATATGGCCCCCGGCAAACGTTACATAAGCCGCGTTCGCAGCAATGATCCGCAGCCCATCCGTGAACTGTTCTCGAAGGTGATGTCGCGCTTTGAAGAATTGGAGCGCACCCGTCCCGACAAACTCAGTGACACGCAATACTTGAAAGAAAACTACGCCTTCACCGGTGAGCTTTTTCTGGGGCATCTGCGATATGGCACATACGGCGGCAACAGCATCGAAAACTGCCATCCCTTTTTGCGCGAAAACAACTGGATGACCAGAAACCTCGTTGTAGCAGGTAATTTCAACCTTACCAACGTCGATGAACTCTTCCAATTGCTCATAGACCTCGGGCAACACCCCAAACAAAAAGCCGATACGGTTACGGTGATGGAAAAAATCGGTCATTTCCTGGATGAAGAAAATCAACAGCTATTCCAGCGCTTCAAACAAGAGGGACATGACAACAAAAAAATCACCGACCTCATCTCCGAAAATATCGACGTGCAACGCTTGCTAACACGCGCCACCCGCGACTTCGATGGTGGGTTTGCAATGGCCGGACTTATTGGTCATGGCGATGCATTCGTGTTGCGCGACCCATCCGGAATTCGCCCGGCCTATTGGTATGAAAACGATGAAGTAGCTGTAGTTGCTTCCGAACGCCCTCCTATTCAAGCTGCGTTCAATGCGCCACTCAACGACATTCATGAGCTACTTCCAGGGCATGCCTTTGTGATCAAAAAAAACGGCGAATCCGGGGTAAAGCCGATCATAGAGCCACGTGAAAAAAAATCATGTTCGTTCGAACGCATTTATTTCTCGCGCGGTAACGATGAGGCGATTTATAAAGAACGACAGGCACTTGGGCGCAACGTAGTTCCCCAAATCTTGCGTGCGGTAAACTACGACCTCGACAATACTGTGTTCTCCTTCATCCCGAACACAGCGGAAATAGCTTTCTACGGCATGATGAAAGCACTCGAAGACCACCTCAACGATGTTAAAATTCGAGACATCAAAGCGCTCGGTGACAACGCGAGCATTGAAGCCATCGAACAGATTATTCGCAAGCGCGCCCGACTGGAAAAAATTGCCATTAAAGATGTCAAGTTGCGCACCTTCATCACACAAGACAGCGCGCGCGATGAAATGGTGGCACACGTCTACGACACAACCCACGGCGCTGTAAAAAGAAACATTGACACACTGGTTGTTATCGACGACTCCATCGTGCGAGGCACCACCTTAAAGCGGTCTATTATCAAAATGCTGGATCGACTCGGTCCAAAAAAGATAATAATCGTTTCATCCGCTCCACAAATTCGATATCCCGATTGTTACGGAATCGACATGGCTAAACTTGGCGACTTCATTGCGTTTCAAGCGGCAATTGCGCTGCACAAAGAGGCGGGCACCTACGAATCCGTAACACGTTCAGTGCTTGAAAAATGCGTGTCCATGGATAAACTTCCTAAAGCAGAACAAAGCAACTGCGTCAGAGAAATTTTCGCGGCATTCACTCCGGAACAAATTGCGGGAAAAGTGGCTCAATTGGTTACTCCCGAGAATACGCAAGCACAAGTGGAGGTCATCTTCCAATCTATTGAAGGCCTGCACACCGCATGCCCAGATCACACCGGCGATTGGTATTTCACAGGTAACTACCCAACACCCGGAGGTCACCGAGTAGTGAACCGAGCTTTCATCAATTACATGGAGGGCAGAAACGAACGCGCCTACTAAACGCGCTTATAGACCGGGACCGTGCTGCATGGTTCGCCAAACATGATGCTGCGCACAACAGGTCGAAGTTTCATGACCAAATGTGTGTAAGCAGCCTGAGGAACCGGCAAATTGCTGCATCCTTTAACGACGCAACGCTTGTCGACATATTGCGCTATATCCACCGCATCTATCACAGACCTGAAAAGATGCATTTCCAGCTCTTGCAACGAGCCGTGAATGATCGTTGTAGCATGCCCACTGAGTGAAGACGCAACCAACATGTAAGCCCACGCCGGTATGATGGCATCGACCGAACAGTGAACTGCTACATGTTTGTTCGTGTATTGTGACCAGTCGTTGGATAGAATCCAGGCTCGAAAATCCTTTTCGCGAAGGGCGATTCCCTGCCAAAGTTGTGCAGCAAGATCAATCGATACGCGCTCGCCGGCAGGGTACAATTCTTCCAGATCGATTGTCACCAATCCGCTTGCCGCAACCTTATTAACGATTTCCTCCATGATTCAATTTTATGCTCATGCCGTGCGGCGCTCAGCGCGCGATTCACGAAGCATTTCCTCTGCCGTCGTAACCATCGCTGCTGCATCGTAGTGGCATTCCGCATAGAGCTCATCTTGAGTGCCGTGCTCAACCAAACGGTCGGGTATTCCCAAGCGTTTCACTTGTGAGTGATATCCGTTATCCACCATAAACTCCAGCACTGCACTGCCCATTCCTCCTTGCAAACAGCCATCTTCCACTGTAATAACGTGTTTGAACTTGCCGAACACTTCATGCAACAATAGCTCGTCGAGAGGCTTCACAAATCGCATGTCGTAAAGTGCAGCGCTGATGCCCATTTGTTCGAGTTGCTCGCATGCTTGAAGGGCATTGTTGCCCATGGGGCCAATGCTCAAAATGGCTATATCCGACCCTGAACGCACCTTGCGTCCTGTGCCCGGTTTGATTAGTTGAAAGGGTGTCTTCCATTCCGTCATTACCCCATTGCCGCGCGGATAGCGAATCGAAAATGGTCCGTAATTCTCGTATTGAGCGGTGTACATCAGATTGCGCAGCTCGCTCTCATTCATCGGCGATGCCACAATCATGTTGGGAATTGAACGCATGTAGGCCAAGTCATACGCACCGTGGTGCGTAGGCCCATCGGCGCCTACTACTCCGCCTCGATCCAAACAAAATACTACGTGCAACTTCTGGAGCGCTACATCGTGCACCACCTGGTCGTATGCGCGTTGCATGAAAGAACTGTAAATGTTGCAGAACGGCACCAAGCCCTGAGTGGCCATGCCTGCGCTAAACGTAACTGCATGCTGTTCTGCAATTCCTACGTCGAACGCGCGCTCAGGCATTGCCTCCATCATCAACTTAAGCGAGCAGCCTGAAGGCATTGCAGGGGTTACACCCACAATCTTTTCATTCTTCTCGGCTAACTCAATAATCGTGTGGCCAAAAACATCCTGATACAGCGGTGGCTGTGGCGACTTGGGTACCACCTTCACTATTTCGCCGGTTTCTTTGTTGAACAAACCGGGCGCGTGCCATTTGGTTGGGCTTCCCTTTTCTGCAGGCTCATAGCCCTTTCCCTTCATCGTAACGCAATGCAAAATCTTCGGACCAGGAATGTCTTTCAGGTCCTGCATCACAGCGGCCATATGCTCCACATCATGTCCGTCAATAGGCCCGAAGTAGCGCCAGTTCAACGCCTCAAAAAGATTGCTTTCCTTTACCAGGGAAGACTTCAATGACTCCGACACTTTGTGCACAATCTGCTGAGCGCTGCTTCCAAAAGTGGAAAGTTTGCCCAACATATTCCACACCTCATCCTTCACTCTATTGTACGTGTGCGAAGTGGTTATGTCCGTAAGGTATTCTTTCAAAGCACCCACATTCGGGTCGATGCTCATGCAGTTATCGTTCAAAATAACCAAAATATTCGCATCTGAAGTTCCTCCGTGGTTCAACCCTTCAAAGGCCAAACCTGCCGTCATCGCTCCATCTCCTATCACTGCAATTACTTGCCTGTCCGTCTCTTTTTTTACCTTCGATGCAACCGCCATTCCTACTGCTGCGCTTATGGAGGTAGAAGAGTGGCCTACACCAAACGTGTCGTACTCGCTTTCACTGCGCTTCGGAAAACCACTAATGCCTTTGTATTTACGATTCGTGTGAAACACGTCGCGGCGGCCGGTCAAAATTTTATGGCCATACGCCTGGTGGCCTACGTCCCAAATCAATTGATCATAAGGTGTATTGAAAACATAGTGCAGCGCAACAGTCATCTCAACTACTCCAAGGCTGGCCCCGAAATGACCTCCCTTTTCACTTACAATGTCAACGATGTATTGGCGCAACTCCTTGGATAATTGCGGAAGTTGATCGGGCTTCAAAAGCCTGCGCACATCTTCGGGTGTATTTATTTGAGCCAACAATGGGCCCGGAACGTAGGGATTGCTCATATTCATTGGGCCTTCATCTTGTCGACGGAGGTAAATGGTATAACAAGGTGTTTAGCAGAAAGTTCGCTAAGATACCCGCGCCTGAGAAAATCTGCAAGGTCTGCGCGGATTTTCACATGACTTGTGTTTTCTCTACAACACTTCGTCTGAAGCTTATCGAGTTGATGAGTAGCCTGTCTCGCAACGAATGTCACGACGGATTGCACAATTCGATTGAGGTTACTTAGCGTTCACTACTTGAAGAATACTTTCAAATATTTCACGGCCATCGGTATTCTCCAGTTCAAAATCAGCAGCTCGCTCTGGGTGTGGCATCATACCGAACACATTGCGCTGCTTGTTGCATATACCCGCGATGTTCAACATGGCACCATTCGGGTTCGATTCCTCTGTGGTCTCACCATCCTCGTTGCAGTAGCGAAATAAAATTTGATCGTTCTGAATAATCTCCTTGCGCTCGTCATCCCCTGCGAAAAACTTGCCCTCTCCATGTGCAATTGGAACCTTGTAAGCCTTTTCAAAATCAAGCCCCCTCGTTGGCAATGCTGTTTTAGAAACCGGCTTCAGATAAACATTCTTGCATATAAACTTGCGGCTATCGTTGTGCAACAACGCTCCGGGCAGCAGCTTCGCTTCGCATAGAATCTGAAATCCATTGCAGATTCCCATTACATATCCGCCCTTGTTGGCATGCGCAATTACCTCATTCATGATGGGTGAGAAACGAGCAATTGCTCCGCTTCTCAAATAATCGCCATACGAAAAACCTCCTGGAAGAAACACAAAATCAACTCCCTGCAAATCGGTATCCTTGTGCCAAAGCTTCACCACATCCTGGTGCAACACATCGCGCAGGGTGTACACTAAGTCTTCATCGCAATTACTGCCCGGGAAAACAACAACGCCAAATTTCATAGGTCCGATTTTGGGCCAAAAATACAACGCTGCTTTTCAACCGCTGTGCTTTTAGAATGAATAAAAACGATTTAAACATGCATCTCTATATCCTCCTTTTCTCTGTGGTAGAAATTGAACCACGGAGAAAAGGAGGACACGGAGAAAGATAAAATCAAGGTGGAAATTATGAGTCGAGACTTTTTTCCCACTTGCTCACAGCTACGGTTGCAACAGCATTACCAACGACATTGGTAGCACTGCGACCCATATCGAGCAGATGGTCAACCCCTAACAACAACAGCAAGCCTGCCTCCGGAATGCCGAACGATGAAAGCGTTCCTGCAATTACCACAAGCGAAGCACGCGGAACACCTGCAATTCCCTTGCTCGTTATCATTAACACCAAAAGCATGGTTATCTGCTGATCAAAGCTCATGTGAATGCCATAGCTCTGCGCTATGAACAAACTAGCGAAGGTCATATACATCATCGACCCATCGAGATTGAACGAATAACCCAGCGGTAGCACAAAACTGACTATTCGATTTCTGCAGCCAAAGCGCTCCAGCTCCTCCAGTGTTTTGGGAAACGCCGCTTCACTGCTTGCGGTGGAGAAAGCCAGCAGCAAAGGCTCCTTGATGCGGCTCACCAACGTTTTCACGCGCTTGCCAACCAACAAGTAGGCGGCAAACAACAGCAACAACCACAACATCAGTAGCCCGAAGTAAAATTCGCCGATGAACACTCCATATGTAACAAGAACCCCTAGGCCTTTTTTCGCAACCACAGCGGTCATGGCAGAAAACACCGCCAACGGCGCAAAATTCATCACGTAACCCGTGATCTTCAACATGACGTGTCCCACTGCGTCAAGCCCCTTGATGATGATTTCTCCTTTCTCACCTAGCGCGGCTGTTGCGACACCAAAAAACAAGGAGAAAATTACAATCTGTAATATCTCGTTGGCGGCCATCGCCTCAATTACACTTTTCGGAAAAATGTGCGTAATCACTCCTTTGAAAGTCATTGCAGCCTTGTCAATTCCGGTTGCGGCATCGGCAGGGGGCAACTCCAGATGCATCATGGTTCCGGGTTGAAACAAGTTGACCAATAAACAGCCGAGCAATAAGGAAACAAACGAGGCGGAAATAAACCACAGCATCGTTTTTCCTCCAATACGACCCACCGCACGAATGTCGCCAAGCTTAGCAACACCTACCACCAGAGTAGAAAAAACAAGCGGTGCAATAATCATTTTAATCAACCGCAAAAAGATGTCGGTCAGAATCGTGATGTTGTCCAGTATCCCTGTCAAGCTCGGATTAGAGCCACCATCTGCCGTTGCAGGGTAAGATGCATGCAGGCCCACACCTGTGGCCACGCCGGCTAGAAGGGCAATAAAAATCCACAGCGTAAGCTTGTTCGACTTGGTCATATAAAAAACATTAGAGTGCCAAAGTAAGGCGATTAGCGTTCTTTTCGAACAACATGCTCCTTAAGCAAAGCAGCGTTTTTGTTGGCCAACTGGCCGCATGCAGCATCAATATCCTTACCCCTGGAGCGACGAACATTGACCACCAGATTTCTGGATTCCAGAAATGCAGCAAAAGCATCTACCCTTTCAGGGCTGGCCTGCCTGTACTCACCGTCGTCTATGGGGTTGTATTCAATTATGTTGATTTTGACGGGAAGGTTTTTACAATACGCTGCAAGCTCATGTGCATCCTTCAGCGAGTCATTGAAATCTTTAAAAATGATGTATTCGAACGTTACTCGGGTTCCTGTCTTTTCATGGAAATACTTCAACGCCTGAGCCAGCGACTCCAGGTTATTGCTCTCGTTGATGTCCATAATCTTATTGCGCCTCTCATCGTTGGCGGCATGCAACGACAGCGCTAGATTGAACTTCACTCCATCGTCGCCAAGCTTCACAATCATCTTCGCAACACCGGCCGTGCTCACCGTAATGCGCTGCGGCGACATGCCCAAACCATCCGGCGAAGTAATTTTTTCGATGGAGCCAAGCACGTTTTTATAATTGAGCAAAGGCTCGCCCATGCCCATATACACAATGTTCGAAAGGGGTATCTGATAACGCTCTTCTGCCTGTCGCTTCAAGTAAACTACCTGGTCGTAGATTTCACCGGCTGTCAAATTGCGCAGCATCTTCAATCGGCCGGTAGCACAAAAGGCACAAGAAAGACTGCAACCTACTTGCGAGGAAATACAAGCGGTCATGCGCGATGATGTGGGAATGAGCACACCCTCCACCACCTTCCCTGCATCTACTTCAAATGCACACTTGATGGTCTTATCTGAACTAATCTGCTGATCTACCAGGGTTATTCCCTTCAAAGAATAATGTTCATCCAGCAATTCTTTGGTTGCCGCCGACAAATTGGTCATGTCTTCAAACCGGGTAACCGATTTCTTCCAAAGCCACTCCATGACTTGCTTTGCTCGAAACTTCTTTTCGCCTTGCGACTCGAAGAAAAGAACCAATTCCTCTGTGGTTAGGGTGCGTATGTCTGTTTTGGGGCGATCCATGCAGGCCTCAAAGATAGCCTATGCCTGCTTTTTGAACACGAATCGATAGGTGATCACCTTGCCGTCGCCGACTGCGTCATTTGAAAGTTTGATCTTTCCTAGCTTATGCACCACGTACTCCGTCAATTGCGGACTGGTGGAATTGATATGAACGATTTGAATCTTTCCCGCTGCATCTATTTTGAAGCTTACCTCCACCAAACCGTCCATGTTGGGCTGTTGAAGCTCCTTTTTTGCAGGCTTCCCTTGCGCAATTGCATTGCCTGAATAACAAAGCAATGACGCCATCAACATCAAACTCGCTGCAAGCTTGATGTGGTTTTTCAGATATGAAGCAATTAAAAACATGCGGGTTAATGGATAGACGCCCATCGAGGGTGTTTAGTTACTTCCTGTTCAAAATTATACTATACGGTTGAGCAGTTTGTAAATTTCAAGGTAATATCGCTTTTCAATATACAACTCATGATTCGTTTTGGTTTTGCTTGCCTGCTTATGGCATTCGGCTCTCTTTTTTCCTTAGCACAAGTGGTGCCAGACACGACCCACATCACCATTGGCGATAAAACCATCATCGTTATTGATGCCAATCCTTCCGGAAAACCGGAGCAACCCAGCGTAGAAGAAGCAGCAGCAGCGCCGGAAAAACCCGACAGTGAGTTGAAGAATGAGCTTACTCACTTTGCGGGTATCGATTTCGGATTCTGCCAACTCATGGATTCAAATGGCAGTACTACTCGTGATAGCGCCGCCCAATGGCTTTCTCTCAATGGCAATCGATCGCTCACCTGGCGCTTCAACTTGCTCGAACAGAAGTTTCGGATCTACCATGATTATATAGGAGTTTACACGGGGTTCGCTATTGCATACAACAGCTACGGCTTAGACAACAATGTTGACGTGCTCACAGACAGCGAAGACAAGGTGTTGTACGCAGTTTCGATTGACCCACAAACACGCAATTACCACAAGAACAAAATCAGAAACACCATTTTACAGGTCCCCCTGATGCTTGAGTTTAATTCGCGCAAGGAGATAAAAAAGAATTTCCACTTTGCGGTTGGAGCCATTGGTGGCTGGGTAACGTCTACCATTACCAAACAAAAATGGGAAAATGAAACCGGCAAATACACCAATCGCAGAAAAGAAGAGTTTGAGGTAACGCCTTTTACGCTTGATCTTTCGGCTCGGGTGGGGTATAAAAAAACAGCTTTGTTTATCAGCTATAGCCTTACCCCGCTTTTCAACTCCAACAAAGGACCGGAGGTGTATCCCCTTGCCTTCGGCGTTCAACTGTCGCAGTTCTAGACAAACACAACCTGTTCGTCGGTTACAGGCTCCTCGCCCTTGTAGCATTGCAGCAGTCGCGCCACCGTAGCAACATCTTTTTTGCAATACACCTCGATTCGTTCGAGGTCTCCATCCTCGTAATAGACCGCTCGCACCTGGCTGCCATCGATGTCATCTTTCGGAGTGGGTATACCGAAAATTTTTGCAAGCACCTTTATAGAAGTATAGTGCTTGTAGTCACCAAACTTCCAAAGTTCCATCGTATCCAAATGCCCTATCTCCCAAGGCTTCTTGCCTGCTATATCGAGCATAACAGGAAGTTTGATGCGATGAATGAGCAT
>CALQJP020000007.1 GCA_943330925.2 Chryseobacterium gleum | reverse complement strand
CACAGAGATCACAGAGTGCACAGAGAAGTTGAAAGATGTTGCATTGATTCCTCTGTGCCCTCCGTGCCCTCTATGTTTAAATATATATTAACCACAGAGATCACAGAGTGCACAGAGTATTGAATCTAGATCTCTGTGTCCTCTATCCTCTCTGTGTTTAATCTTCTTTGCGGTAAAAAAAAAAGAGCCGCCAATGGGCAGCTCTTTTAAACTAAGATCCAGACGGAATTTTAGTTCGTCACTACAATCTTCTGCTTAGAAATACCTTCTTTGTTTTGACCGGAAAGGACATAGAATCCAATAGTCAAATTCTCAATCTGATACGTGAAGTTGTTGTCGGCATTAACGGTGAATGACTTCACCAATTGGCCTGCCTCGTTCATCAAATAGTAAGTTCCTTCATGAATTGCCTTCACCGTAAACGCTCCGTTGTTTGGGTTTGGATAAACGTTCAAATTGATTGCTTCCAAGGATACACTTGATTCATTTGCACGGATGGCAATAGCCTCTTCTTTCGTTTCTTCTTCGTCAACCATAACACCTGCAGCCGCAACATTGAGTGTGTAGTCTTCAACTTCTCCGTATGATGACACACCACAAGGCGTAGCATTCACTCCTGAAGCTGTATCCGTTAGACGAATACGCATGCGCACAGCACCAATGCTAGCCGTAGTAGGAATTACGAAGCTACCCGCATAGGCACCACCAAGAACTGACGTGTAAACGTTTTCACCTGCATCAGTGAAATCTCCGTCACGGTTCCAGTCACACCATATCAAAACCTGGTCTGAAGTGAAGTTGTTGTTTACAGTGATTGTAAAGGAACGTGACGCCCCTCTTACTACTGAAGTAGCAGAAGTTGTAAAGTTCGAATATGTGGATGCATTAGATGTCTTGCTGATAGTGCCGCAAACCACTTTTCGGATATATTCAAAAGAGGTAGTTGCATTGGCAGTAGTTGTAGTAGCAGAACAATAGGTCAACGTTCCACCTGTAATGGTCATGGTAATAGCATTGCTGGTAGCAGTAGCCGGTACCGCGCAGGTAGCATTCGATGTCATTACACAGGTTACAATTGCACCATTGGTAAGAGTAGTAGTAGTGAAGGTCGCACTGTTGGTTCCTGCGTTTGTTCCATTCACTTTCCATTGATAAGAAGGTGTTGTGCCGCCATTGGTTGGAGTAGCAGTGAAGGTTACTGAAGTACCTGTAGCTGCAGGACTAGTTCCGGCAGTGAGTGCAATGCTTACAGCAGGCACAACTGACGCATTAACCGACATGGTAACGCTGTTGCTGGATGCTGTTGTAGAAGTTGCACAGGATGAATTTGATGTCATTGTGCATGCTACGATAGCACCGTTAGCAAGCGTGGTTGTAGTGAGGGTTGCAGAGTTTGTTCCTGCTGCTGCGCCATTTACGGTCCATGCATATACAGGTGCGCTGCCACCATTGGTTGGTGTAGCAGTGAAGGTGACTGAAGCTCCTGCACACGTTGGGTTAGCACCGGTTGTAAGCGCAATGCTCACAGCGGGAGCCGATGGAGTTGATACTGTTACAGTAATTGAGTTAGAATTAGCAGGACTTCCAATAACACCGCTCAGGTTGGATGTCATTGCGCAGGTAACAGCGTCACCGTTAGCCCATGTTGATGAGCTGTAGGTAGCCGAGTTCGTTCCTACGTTTACTCCATTCACTTTCCATTGGTAAGTCGGAGCTGTGCCACCGTTGGTTGGTGTAGCGCTAAAGGTTATTGAACCGCCTGCACAGGTTGGGTTTGAACCTCCTGTTACGGCAATTGATACTCCTGCCGTAATGCTGCATGGTGCTATTTGATAAGAGAATACGCGTGTGCGAGCTGCGCTGGTTCCAGTAGTTCCACCCATGTACTCACTGGTGCTCCAGAAGGTAACCCCATCCGGATCCAAGCACTGATGAGCATAGTCACCATTTCGGTTACCACCGGTTTGTGAACCTGTTCCTGCTACAATCAATGTTTCAGTTACTGGAAGTGTTCCAAGCGGGTCACACGAGCGACGACCTGTGTAATACAAGCCGGGGAAAATGTTTGAGGAATTGGACTTCAAATAGCTCATGCCGATGGACCCGTTATTGTCCATGCAAAGCGATCCCATCCAACGTGTGTTTACATCAGGTGTGTAAATACCTTCCTGATACACCGACCACACTCCGGTGCTTTGGTTCTGACGCAATTCAACCCACTTGATGCTGCGCTGTGTTGTGCTGATTTGAACAGCCCAGTTCAATAGCATAGTGTTGTAACCATCCCATGATTTCCATTGTGCACGATACATCATCGCACCACCAATACCATCAAGCTTCTGTGTTGTACCTGGCTGAGAAACGTCGTTCCAGCTAGCGTTGTAAGTAGAATTGAATGCAGCAACAGGAAGTTGTGACGCCAACGTAATCGTGGCGGTTGGAGTTGTTGGTGCCCAGTTTACAGTCATGTTGTAAAGGTTCACGCGGTCGACATAAGCAGTACCCCAGTTGTTGTCCTCGTATGAAACGATTGGACACGGTGTGCCTGCCGGAGGCAAAGTGCCGTCTGCAGCGCAACCTGGAAGTGGAACGAAGAACCCTGCCTTTGGTGGTGTGTAGTTAACGTAAACCGAGCGAGCACCAGGTGTTCCTGCCAACATCGCTGTTCGCTCAAAGCAGAATACTTTTTGAGTCGACTGGTTAGATGTCATGTAATATCCATCTTGCCATACACTGAACTTCAAGTAGTCAGGGAATTGCGGCGAAACGTAGGTGTAGGTGTAATAGGATCCAAGCGGATTGTTGGTTGTAGAAACTGCAATGTAAATCTTGCGGTCAGTTGATGTTCCAAACTGGGCCAAAAACCAACGATCTGCTGCCTTATCATACATTACGATTGGGTCACCGTTGTTGCCTGTTGCAGGCGACCACAAATTACCAAGTGTTCCAGTCAACAAAACAGTACCGGTGTTCTTGTCATACACTTTGAATACGGTGGCGTTAATCATTTGGATGTAGTGATTCGGGCCAACCGCTCCTGATGGGTCATAAGGGCGAAAGCCTGCTGCAGTTTGACCCGCCCAGTTTGCTTTGTAGCCTAAGCTTGGTTTATCCCCCATCACGGTTTGCATGGTCGACGGATCATTGTCATACTGAGCTCCGTCCTGCGGGGTAAACTCAAATTTGGTAGCCTCACGATGCTGTCGGTCTGAAGATTCTTTTTTTACGATTTTGCTTTCATCCACCGGATTTTCCGCGAAAATCTCGCTAAGCGGGCGTGTGACGTGAAACCCGGAAGCCGCAATAGCTCCCGATTCTTGATGCTCGGTTTGAGCGAACATGACGCTCGAAAAAAGCAACGTCAAAAGGACTGTGTACAGTTTTTTCATTTGAATTTGGTTGTTTGTTAAGGTGATGACAAATGCTCCTGCGGCTTCAAAACAGAAACCGAAGAAGCGTTGGCCAATCAGAGTTCAGACAAATATAGCCTCTCCCGCTGAAGTATTTGTATTCATTTTGTGTGAATTTTACACATGTCTTCTAGACGATGCGCAGCGCATTGATCCTCCGCCAATCGTACTTTTGACGTGAAATGGTTACCCGACTTCTCTTCGCTTTTCTGGTTGTGTTGCTCTCGCTCCAAGTGATTGCTCAATCGGGCGTTTCCGGAGTCGTGTACCTTCCGCAAGGTGAGCCTGCGGCGTTTACCTCTGTGGCAGCAAGCAACATGCAGACGGGGAAATTGAAGGGTACAAATACCGATGCCGATGGCCGTTTTGTTCTGAATCTCGAGGCCGGGCGATATGCATTGACCATCCATTTATTGGGATACCACGATGCCGATACAACGGTGGAGGTTGGTGTTGGAAAACGAATCAATCTGCAAATTCACCTACAGGAGAATCCGTCTGAATTATCGGCCGTTCAAATTTTTGCCGATCGAAGAGGGCTCGCTCGTGAAGTAGTTTCCAATGCTATCGATGCGCGTAAGAACCATTTCGAAGGTTCCGGACAGTCGATGCGATACGATGCATACACGCGCACATCGGTGCAATGCCTCATGCCCGACACGGCACGCTTGGAACCAGATTCCTCCAAAACCAAGGTCAGGGAAAAGGATCGTCCGCTCATTCGCGTCCAATACCATCTGGATGAAACTCAAACGACCTCGCATTGGCAACATCCGGAAAAGTTTGCTGAGGAAGTGTTGGGAGTAATGGAGTACACAAAGGATAAACCCGCCGGAAGCAGTGCAAGTGCATCGGTTTCGATTAGCTACGGTGAGTCGGAAATTATCCCTCAGCAGTGGACCGACGACGATAACTACGTGCTGAAGTCGACGCAGGGCTTTCATGAGTTCAATGTGTATCAGCGTCTCTTGCATATTCCTTCTTTGTGCGATAAGAAAATTCTGTCGCCAATCGGCGAAGGGGCTATGTTGAGTTATTCTTTCGATTTGGTTTCGGTGAAGGATAGCGTGGGGTTGAAATATTACGCAATCAGCTTCAAGGGTTTGTTTCCGGGAGAACCTCTGCTGCGAGGCACCATGAACGTTCGCTCTTCGGATTGGGCCGTCACGGATGTTCGATATGAACTGCCAAAGGAGTCCATGAAGTTTTTCAGTGACTTGCAGGTGGACGTAAATTATGCAATCGATTCATCGGGTTTTGCCCAACCGCAACAAATGCGATTCGAGTATCTCATCGATGATGGCTTAAGTCGTTATCATGGCACGATTGAGCGATCCTGTAATTCTTGGGCGTCCGATTCCGATGAGTTCGCCTATACCGATCAGATCAGGAACTATGATGTGCATGCTTTCGATCGTGACTCTTCGTTTTGGGAAGAACACCGCAGCGAAGGATTTGATGTAATCGAACAGTCATTCATCAAGGCCTGCGATAGTTTACAAACCCTCTACGCGAGCGATGAATACTATTCCGAAATCGATTCGGCCTATAATGCCGTGCGATGGATCGACTTCTTTCTCTATGGAATCGGTTATAGGAACCGTGAGCGAGATTATTCATTCTACATCAACCCGCTTACCATGCAGATGAATCCGTTCGGTATTGGTGGGTATCGCCATCGCATTGGTGCTTCGTTTAAAAAGGAATTTGAAAACGCCTACACGCTGGAACTGGAAGGCGAAGCAGATTATGGATTTCGAAACAATGATTTGAGAGGAAAGGGTGGGGTAGGGTTGACCTATGTGCCGCTAAAGTTTGTCCGAACGTTTGTGCGCTTTGGTGATTACTACGACATGGTCAACAACTACGCTTCGCTGGGCTCTGTGTTCAGCCGAAGTAACTACGTGCGAACACAAATGTGGAGCGTGGCTCAGCGTGTGGAAGTGGTCAATGGACTGTTTGCAGAATTGACGTATGAATTTTCCGATCAGCAACCGATTACCAATCTGCTTTCCGATCAATGGTCACAGCAAGTGTTTGGTGACGTCAATACACCGCTCGATTTCGAACGCTACATAAAGTCTGAGTTCAAGCTCGAGTTGAAGTATCGACATAAACAGCGTTACATCATCAAAAAAGGTCGTAAAATTCTATTGGGTTCTGTATACCCCGATTTGAAGGTCGTGTATAGAAAGGGTGTGCCCGGAATGCTGAACAGCGAAGTGGATTTCGATTACATCGAAGTGGGTTTGAAGCATGCAAAAACCTTGGGTAGACTTGGAGATGCCGATTGGTCTTTGCTGGCCGGGTCATTCGTGAACAAACGAAATCTTCGACTGCTCGAGTATCGTTATTTCAGAGGGTCAGACGTATTCTTCTTTTCAGATCCTCTCAACTCTTTCCAATTACTGGGGCCAACCTTGTCGACGCCCAATGCATTTTTTAGAGCCAATTATTTCCACCACTTCAATGGAATACTGCTCAATAAAATTCCATTGCTCCATCGGTTGAAATTAACCGAAGCTGCAGGGGTTGCGACGTTGTCGATTCCGGCCGAGAATTTTCACCACGCTGAGTTTTACGCAGGAATTGAACGAGTGGTAAGAATTCGAAAGGAGCTTTTTCGATTCGGCATCTATGCATCAACCGCTGATAGCAATTGGGAAAAGGCCAAGTTCGATTTCAAGCTTGGGGTGAATTTTTACAATTCGTTCACCAAGAAGTGGCAGTATTGATGGTGATAGTGAAGCAGTGAAGTGGTGAAGCAGTGAGAGGGTGAAATAGTGAAGTAGAACTGGCGGTTATTCACTCCTTCACCCTTTCACCTTTTCACCCTTTCACCCTTTCACCCTTTCACCCTTTCACCCTTTCACCCTTTCACCCTTTCACTCCCTCACCCTTTCACCTTTTCACCATTCATCCTTTCAATTCAAAATCGCGGAAGTCGAAACCGGGAGAAACCTGGCAGCCGACCAAACAATACGCGCTACCCTTTGCGGGTCTTGCGCCAAACCAACGGCCTGCCTTCACAACATGCTGCAGTTTGCATCCTTCATGAAGTTGCTTTCCCAGGCGAGTAATCACTTCGTTGCCGGATTCATCCACTTCGATGATTTCAAGAGTGCCACCATCGTGATGGTACCAGAGCTCATCGCTTTTTATGCGATGAAGCGATGACACCTCGTGCGCTTCGAGTAAAAAGAATATGGATGTGCACATGCTCCTCGCTCCATCAAAACCGTCAATGTTAATTTCCAGTGCACTTCGATACACCTCCGCATAGTGCCCGCCTTCCGGATGGGGTTGCAGACTTAATTGTTCCTTGTAGTATGTTGCTGTACTCATGTTCAACCTTTTTCTTCTTGTTGGGCCAGTTCCTGCAATATGGCATTCACGTCGCCCTCTGTTTCGTGCAGCGTTTTCTTGCAGATCTGAATCAGTTCCGCGGCTCGTTTCACTTTTTGCGAAAGCACATCCACGGTGGTTTCGCCCTTTTCAATTTCGGCAACAATTTCTTGAAGCTCTTGAAATGCTTGTGTATAGGTCATAGTTTCAATTAGGGTTCGGGGTTAATACGAATTACTTCACTTTCAAAAGTTCCGTTCATAAGCGTAGTTACTAAGTGGTCGCCCGGTTTTAATTGCGTTGTTTCGCGCAGCGATTTTCCATTTACCGTAGTAATGCTGTAGCCTCTTTGAAGTATGTACTTCGGGTCTGAAAGTGTAATGATTTGCTCTATATGCTCAAGGCTGTCTGCTGATTTCGAAACGAGTTGATTCGCTGCAGCAGCCAGCTGGCGGCGTTGTTGTTCGATGCGCTCGCCCGATGTGAGCAAGCGGTGTTTGGCTCCCAAGGCAATTCGACTTGCGGTTGATTCAAGCGTAAAGGTGTTCCTTTCAAACAAACGATGGCAGGTAGCTTGGAGTCGCGTGTTTTGTTGGTTCAGCATCTGGTGCTGTTGCATCACAATACCATGTCCGGCCTGTCGAATAATACGGCTGTGCATATGAAGTTCGCGCCCGTGATGCGAGATTGCTTCACGAGCGAGGTTTATGATGCTGCTCTGCAAATGCAGAAGCTTATTTTCAAATTGCTCGAATTGCTCCAGCAGTCGATGGGCAACTTTCGTGGGGGTTATGCCATTGTAATAGGAAACCAGTTCGCACACCGTTTCATTGGTGGCGTGGCCGATACCTGTGTAAACCGGAATTGGGAACGTAGCCAATGCATGCGCGAGTTCGTAATTATTAAAGCAACTCAAACCCACATCGCCGCCGCCACCTCGTATGATGGCTACTGCATCGAAATGATGAATAACACGTCGCACTCGTCCAAGTGCATCGAGCAACGACTCAACAGCTTTGTCGCCTTGAAGAAGGGCAGGGAAGAGCATTCTGAAAATGGAAAAGCGCTCGCGTTGGGAGTCAATTATTTCTTGGAAATCAGCATAGCCCTTGCTGCTTTCGACCGATATGACAGCGATGCGTTTGGGCAGCAGCGCATGCGTTTTTGTTTTGTTCTGATTGAAAAAACCTTCGCGCTGCAAGCGAGCAATCGCTTCTTTTCGTTCCGCTTCGATATCACCGAGTGTATAGCTGATGTCGATGTCATGAATTCGCAGCGACAATCCGTATTGCGGAGAGTAGGTCACGGATATTTCGCACAACACCTTGATGCCATCTTTGAGCGGCTCCTTTATCTGCTCCAAAAATTGCCGATTCACGCGCTCATAATCCTTCTTCCAGAGAATGGATTTGAATTCAACAACTGTTTTTCCGTTCTCTTTTTGCAACAACTCCGGATAGCAATGTCCTGAGTGATTGTAATGATTCAGCTTGTTCATCTCCGCTTTCACCCAATAGGTTTGCTTGTAATGCGTGGAAAACATTCGCTGAATGCTTTCCGCTATATCTAGCAACGTATACCTTTTTTTACCGGCGATGATCTCTGGCATGTTTCAAAGGTGCGGAGTCTCGTTGATGGGAATTCAAATGTTGAAAAAAATGATGGTGTGTGAATATACTTTTGCAGCATGAATTACGCTCGAATTGCCTGTGTGTCGCTCGCTGTTGCAGTAGTGCTTGGCTCCATGGGTGCGCACGCCATGAAACCTCATCTAACTGCTGAGGCTATGAATTCGTGGGATACAGCAGTGAAGTATCACTACTATCAAAGCCTGGGCTTGTTGGCGCTGGCAATAGGGGGTAGAGTAATGCCGATAACTACTCGAGTGTTTGCATGGGCAATGCACCTGATTGCCTTGGGCACGCTGTTTTTTTGCGCATCGCTTTATTTGCGATCCAGCTCGGCTGTCTCGGGCGTCGATTTCTCATGGCTTGGCCCAATAGCCCCCATCGGTGGTTTGCTTTTTATTGCGGGTTGGCTTTTGGCTGCTTTTGCATTTACTGAAAAGAAGCCGGGTTTCAAGTCGTAGTTTTTTAGTGCTGAAAGCTTAATAGTTTCTCTAACTCAACGGTAAGTTTTGGCAACTGTCGGCGTTCAATCATGAAGCTGTTCAACTCTGCAAATTCGCCAAATACGTAGTGCTTCAGTGCTGCTTCACGCAGATAACCTTTACCGGTGCTGCCGCCTGTACCTGAACGTGTGCCAATCATTCTGTGCACCATGTTCATATGTCTCCAGCGCCATGTCGCGAATAGTTCGTCTACTTCCAAGCACAGGTTGATGATGCGATACGGATTTTGCAGCAGCGGATAATCGCGGTAGAGTAAAATGAATAGTGCCGACCTTCTTGCGCGATCAGAGAGAGTGCCCTCCTGGAAGTCGGGATTCAAGAACAGTTCATCGAAGCGCTCAATGTTTTGCTTTTCACCCTCACCAAGCGATTGGCTGTAGGTGTCGCGGTAGTGGTTCCAAAAGGCTTTGTCGTTGCCATTTTCCCACAGCGCTACATCTTCGAAAAACGGCATTCTTTCCAACCAGTTATTCAGCAACTCGAGTAGGGTAGGTTCCGTTGAAAGTTTTTCAATCGCGGCTTTGTCCTCCGGGCGCAGCTGACTGGTGTAGTATTGTTGCCCATGGCGATGTTCCATTTTTAATCCGAGCTTGGCTTCCAGTATTTTGAACTGCATACTTTGGAAACCGCTGGCTGGCCGCAACAGGTCACGGAAGTCGAGGAAGTCGAGCGGTGTCATGGTTTCCAATATGTCTACTTTATGCACCAGCACGCGCATGATTTCAACCACACGAAACAGTCGGCGCGAAACCATCATCAACTCCGGAGAGTTGTCGTTGATGGTGGTCTTAGACATGATGGCATGCACAGAGTCGACCTCAAACATGATTTGCTTGAACCAAAGCTCATACGATTGGTGGATGATGATGAACAACATTTCATCATGTGCATGACGATTCGCTTTGTCGCTCTCCAACTCTTGAGCGCCGAGTATTTTATCTAAGTGCAGGTAATCACTGTAATACATAGTAATAAAATCTTGATGGCGCGCAAGATACACAGGATGGCCTCTTTGTTCTTTTCTCTGAATTACTTTAGCCGCCATGAATGCCTCAGACAACATTGTATTCTTCGATGGTGTATGCAATTTTTGCAATGGCACCGTCAATTGGCTGATGGCTCGCAACAAGCGGCGAAACCTCTTGTTTTCATCACTGCAAGGCAGCACAGCTAAGCGTTTACTGCCGGGTGAAATGCTGGTAGATCTTTCATCTATCGTTTACTACCGAAAGGGTAGCATTCATACAAAATCGACCGCTGTTCTTTTTATCTGCAAAGACATGGCATGGTATGGTGGTGCTGTTCTTCCTTTTTTACTTGTGCCTCGCTTTGTTCGCGATGGAGTGTACAATTGGATTGCACGAAACCGCTACAAGTGGTTTGGTAAGTCGGATGCCTGCCGCATTCCAACCGCTGCTGAAAGAGCTCGTTTTCTGGATTGATTGCAAATAGAAAGCCCGCCAACCTTTCGGTCGACGGGCTGTCTACTTTCGACCAAGATTATTGGTCTCCACCCTTGTCTTTAATTCACTATTAGTTTCTTTTCTGCGCGACGATCGTTCGTTTGCAGCGTTACCACATAGAATCCGCTGCTCAGAGTAGTGCCGAACTGAACCGTGTAAACACCTGTTGTAGCTCCACCGATTGTTTCACGTGTGATCATTTTTCCGGCTGCATCGCATACGGTCAGGTGCAATTGTTCGTCGCGATTGTTTATGTCTATCCATTGGATATTCAAGATTGAACCATTGTTCGGGTTCGGATAAACGCTGAAGGAAAATGAAGTTTCGTTCACTTGATCAACCGGCAACTCCAGCGCAACAATGAAGTTGCAGGTGGTGCTCCATGCGGTGAAGATTCCTTCGCCATATGCACAACGAACGCTTATTTCATAGCTTTCTCCTGCGGTCAGCTGCATCGCGCTTACAATGCTTAACGATGGTTCAGCGGTAAATGCGGTCCAATCGTAATTGTTGCCTGTGATGTGCCATTCGTAGTTCAACACACCTTCCAATGCGATAGCTTCAATGGTTGTACCCCATGCAGTAATGGTTGCTCCGCAATCGGCTGCTGAAATGCCGGTAGTTGGTAAGTCAAGAGTTTCGGTAGTAACAGAGCAATAGTCTCCGAAGGGCCCCCAGTTTCCATTTACACGTGCTTTTATACCAATAACGTATGTGGTATTGTATGCAAGGTTTGGAATGCCGGCCATTGCGAAGTACACATCGTTTGTGAACTCGTCGGCGAGTATAGTACCGGTGGGTGTTGACACACGCCACATGTATTGATCAGCTCCTTCAACCACCTCGCAAGCAACGGTGCCGCTCATGCCGAAATCGGATGTGTTGCAGTATAGCTCAGTAAGTCGAGTTGCAGGAATGACAACCTCACATTCGTAGGCAACTGTTGCGATAGCGTTAATCGAACAACCATTTGCATCGCTTACAGTTACCTGATAGGATCCTGCTGCTACATTGTCGAGTTGTGCTGAAGTGCTTGCATTGCTCCAAAGAATGGAGTAGGGGGGAATGCCACCTGCAATCATGATTTCAGCGCCTCCATCGTTTCCTGCGCAAGTTTCTGCTCCGGTAATGAGTACATTGCCCGTTAGCATAGTAGGTTGTTCAATTGTGGATATAGCCTGAGCAGTGCAGCCATTCGCATCAACAATGTTGAGGGTCAGGTTGCCAGCTGAGAGGTCTTCAACCAGTTCATCGCTGCTTCCGTTGCTCCATCCATATTGGAAAGGAGCGGTTCCTCCCTGTACAAGGGCAAGCGCCGATCCGTTGTTTTGTCCATTGCAGGTCACATCGTTGGCATCAATGTCAGCAGAGAGCTGAGCTGGCTCAGTTATAACAGTCGTTGCTGTGCCGCTGCAACCGGTTCCATCCGTTACAATCAAGGTATATTGACCGGCTAGCAGGTTGCTGATAGAAGCAGAGGTTGCATTGTTGCTCCATTCGAAAGAATTGTCCTGACTGCCTCCGTTTACAATTGCTGTAATGCTGCCGTTGGCGGCACCAAAACAAGTAATGTTGCTTGCTTGCAGGAATACGCTCAGGTTGGCACTTTGTGTTATCTGAAACGCTTGCGTTTCAATACAACCGTGGTTGTCTGTTATAGTAACCGAATAATTTCCTACGCTCAGGTTGTTGTTTTCATACCCTGAAACACCATTGCTCCAATTCACGATATATGGTCCTGTTCCTCCGCCTGGCGCCACAATTGCTGATCCACTTACGTCGTCGCATGCAATGTCGAAATCCGATACGTTTATTTCCAAGGCATCGGGTTGGCTTACTGTAAATGTTGCAGAAGCAGTGCAGCCCGCGAGGTCTGTTGCAGTGGCGGTATATGAACCCGCTTGCAGGTTGTTGATCTGAGCTCCGGTCATACCGTTACTCCAGCTAATGCTGCTGGTTCCTGATCCGCCGCTGGCTGATACACTGATGCCGCCATCATTGTCGCCGAAGCACTGCACATCGTCAACGTTTCCGTTCAATACAATCGCTGATGGACTATTGACGGTGAAACTCTGCGACGCAGAACAACCAGAGGCATCTGCTGCGGTTACTGTGTAAACGCCTGCAGAAAGATTGTTGATGCCTGCACCGATAGCGCCATTGTTCCAGCTGAATGTCTTATTGCCGGTGCCGCCTGTAGCCGAAACCTGAATACTTCCGTTGTTATTACCAAAACAGGTCACTGCGTTGGCGGTTCCTTCAATGGCAATGGCCTGGGGTGCGCTAATCGTATAGCTTGCAACTGTTGTGCAGCCTGCGGCATCCGTTACTGTTACACTGTAGCTTCCTGCTCCTAAGTTGTTAATGCTTGAAGACGTAGCTCCGTTGTTCCAGAGATAGGTTTTATTTCCTGTACCACCACTCACACTGAGGGCGATGCTTCCGTTGGTCAGACCGGCACATGTAACATTTTGTGCGTTTCCATTGATGCTCATGCTTGCCGGATTGCTAAGCGTTGTGCTCGCCTGAGCGCTGCAGCCTTGAGCGCTTGTAACCGTAACGGTGTAGTTTCCTGAGGCGATATTGCTGAGATTCGCAGTGGTTGCTCCGTTGCTCCAGCTATAGGTATAAGGGCCAGTGCCGCTGATAGAGCTGGTTATACCGCCGTTGCTTTGTGCATTGCATGCGGGGTTGGTTCCTGTGAGCGTCACTGCAGGGTCAGCATATACTGTTACACAGTTGGCGCATAAATAGGTGTTGCTGCCATATGCATTGGTTGCTGTCAATGTAACATCGAAAGTGCCGGCTGTTGCGTAGGTTACGTTCTGAGGGTTTTGTTGCGTGGAAGTAGCAGGCGACCCTCCTTCAAATGTCCAGCTATAGGATGTCGGTGATTGTGTGCTTGTGCTTGTATAATCGTTTTGTACGTTGCGGCAAAGGGTGTTGTCTTGCACGGTGAATGCAGCAACCGGCGCTTCTCCTTGTGGGGTTGAAGCCACAATGCAAAAATCGTTTGCAGATGCATCGCCCCAGTTGCCGGCTCCTTGAGCTAATACAGATCCATCGGCTGCGGTGAGAACAAAACTACCATTGGTAAATCCTTGCCCATCGCCGAAAACGTCGTTCATAGTGAGGGTATAGCACCCTTCTGCAAGACAAACAGGTGTTACATTGTGCAGACCTTGTTGCCCGTTCACATAGGGGCCGCCTGCCATTAAGGTGGTATTGTTCAGGTCGCTGATGGTCCAGCTGGTTTCTGTACCATAATAATCGAGTATTACATCAAGTTGGGCAGCCGAGCCTGCTGTTACAGCAAATAGCCCGGTTGTTTGATTGTTGGCCGCATTTTCATCTGTGCTGCCATTCGGTGAGCTTGTCCATGCGTAGAAGGTGTGTGAACCTGCCGGCGGATTAATAGTGGGTAGGGTAACCGTGGTTGAAGAACCGGGCGCTACAGATCCGCTCCAGCTGTAGCTTGCTGTGCCTACTCCGTTCACGTTGTATTGAATGGTAGCAGTAGTAAGTGTGAGCCCTCCGAAGTTGGCCAGTGTTACCTGTGGAGTAATACCACCTGCGCAGTTGGTGCCGCTTGGGCTGAGAATGGAGGTAATTCCGATGTCATTTTGATATACCGGCATGCACCCCATGGAAGTGAGGATGCTTGTTCTTTGTGTTTCCAGTGCAGTGCGCATGCGCAATTTCTGGCCATCGGAAAACATGTCCTGGCAAGTCTGAGAGGTATAATCCATATAGTTTGCTACCTGCTGTGTGCCGCTGCAAGCTGGACTGCTGCAACTACCTGCCTGAATGGTTGGCGGTGTATCGCATACACGATCACCTTGAGTTGTGCAATTGGTTTCACCCGAGCATGATGTTGTTGAATTAAAGGTGTGATACAATCCCAGGTAGTGACCAACTTCGTGCGTAAGCGTGCGATTCATGTTGGTATACGATTTCAGATTTCCAACAGTACCAAAGGCGTTGTAGAGTAATACGATCCCATCAATAGCGCTATTTACAGGGAAATAAGCATATCCTTGAATACCGCTTCCGCCGTCGTTGTTTTCAATTTCATTCACAACCCAGATATTCATGTAAGTAGCACGTGGCCAGGTTGAAAGTGCTTTAACGCTCTCCTCAATGGCACCGGTCCCTGAAGAGGCCTCAATACCCATTGTGGAATAGTTGGTAACTGAACTACCGTTGACGCGAACAATACCGTTGGTGGGTTGACCGCTGGGGTTGCGAGCCGCGAGACAGAATTCTATACCGACATCGACTCCGTTTCCAAATCCATTGGTACCCGTCATGCGACGATAGTCCTCATTGAGGGCTGCGATGGCTGAGAATATCTGTTCGTCTGTAATGTTGGTTCCGGTTCCATAAGCCTCTCCATTATGAATTACATGCACCACAACCGGAATGGTATAGATTTCATCGGTTCGTTGCGAAGGATGCATTTCGCGATTCAGCCCGAGCATGCGCTCCATATAATAGAAGCTGCGGCTGAATTCGATGTTGTGATTCATCAGGGAGTCGTTGAGCATGTCGGATGGACATGTCGGCGAGTTTTGGGAGACTCCTGCCGTAATAGCCAGGAATATCAAAAGCAATAGGGAGGTTAGGTTTTTCATTTTGCTCTTTGTTTTAATTGGACTTTCGAGAAAACATGACTTTGTACCCTAATCCCCCTGATTTTGTTACGTTCACGAGATTTATTTAGATGAAAAGGCAATAGAGATAGACGAAAGGGCAAAAGAACGGGTTCTATCCCGGCGCCTCTCGCCCCCTGCCCAGGCTTCGACTACGCTCAATCCAAGTTGCCCTTCGCTCCTATTTGTGAACACCGCCCCATTCTCCTTGTTTCTAACCCAACTTTGCACCCTCTATGGCCAAGGCAACCCAGAAAAAAACCATTGCAGTCGCGGCTGCTCCCGACTTAAATTTCAGAGACTTTGTGCTCATAAGGGGCGCTCGTATGCACAACTTGAAGAATGTGAACGTGGCAATTCCAAGGTCCAAGTTCACGGTAATTACAGGATTGAGCGGTTCGGGGAAGTCGTCACTAGCATTTGATACCTTATTCGCTGAGGGCCAGCGTCGCTATGTGGAAAGCTTGAGCAGTTATGCACGCCAATTTTTGGGGCGTCTCGATAAACCCGATGTCGATGCAATCATTGGAATTAGCCCAGCTGTGGCCATCGAGCAGAAAGTGACCAGTCGTTCGTCACGATCGACCGTGGGAACCAGCACCGAGATCTATGACTATCTAAAGCTTTTGTTTGCCCGAATAGGAAAGACCTTTTCACCTGTAAGCGGAAAGGAAGTGAAGCGTCACCGGGCGCAGGATGTAGTGGAATACATTCAAACACATCCGGAGGGAACCAGGTTTTACATTATGGCACCCGTCGAATCGGGGGGCGACCTTAAAAAAAGATTGGAGGTTTTTGCTCAACAAGGATTTTCGCGCATACATGCAGATGGCGAGCTGCTGCTTATTGAAGAATGCGTTGCCAAGCCCCGCAAATGGAAGAAGGTTTCATTGGTGCTCGATCGTCTTGCATTCAATACCGACGATGAAACCAACACCCGCATTGTCGACAGCACGGAAAGTGCTTTTTTTGAAGGTCGCGGAGTTTGTCAGATTTTATTGGCCGATAGCAATCACCTGGAACAATTCAGCAATCGATTCGAAGCCGACGGCATTGTATTCGAAGAGCCTTCCGTGAATCTATTTGCCTTCAATAATCCGGTGGGTGCTTGCAAACGTTGCGAAGGATTCGGGTCTATCATCGGAATCGATGAGCATTTGGTGATGCCCAACCGTAAACTAAGCGTTTATCAAGATGGCGTTGCCTGCTGGCGCGGCGAAACCATGGGTGAATGGAAAGACCAACTCATCTACCACGCGGCGAAATTCAACTTCCCGATTCACAAGCCAATTCATGAACTCAGTGCAGAGCAAATGGAGCTATTGTGGACGGGCAATAAATACTTCCGCGGCCTGAATGCATTTTTTTCACAACTGGAATCGGAGTCTTATAAAATTCAGTATCGGGTTATGCTGAGCCGATACCGCGGAAAAACGCCATGCCCCGATTGCAAAGGAACCCGTTTGCGAAAAGACGCCAACTATGTAAAAGTGGAAGGCAAGAGCATCTCCGAGCTGGTGAATATGCCGGTAGGGGACTGCCATCGCTTCTTTTCGAGCCTGAAGCTCAACGAGCACGACGGAAAAATCGCCAAGCGATTGCTTATGGAAATAACCAATCGCTTGGGGTATTTGAATGAGGTCGGACTGGAATACCTCACACTCAATCGCCTCTCCAATACGCTTAGTGGGGGCGAATCGCAGCGCATCAACCTGGCTACAAGTCTGGGCAGTGCACTGGTTGGCTCACTCTATATTTTGGATGAACCAAGTATCGGTCTGCACTCGCGCGATACTCATCGATTGATTGGCGTGCTACAAAACTTAAAAAAGCAGGGCAACACGGTAATTGTCGTTGAGCACGACGAAGAAATAATGAAGGCGTCTGACCACCTTATCGACATGGGCCCGGAAGCCGGTGTGCAAGGGGGGCAGGTTGTGTTTGAAGGTGCTATCGGCGAATTGATTGCCAATGGAAATACGCTAACTGCCGATTATTTACGCGGCACAAAAACAATTTCGAGGCAGACGCTCAAGAAAATTGGCAAAGACAAAATCATCATTCAGGGAGCGCGCGAGCACACCCTGAAGAATGTAGACGTTACGTTTCCGCTGCGCTGTTTTACAGTTGTAAGCGGTGTGAGCGGAAGTGGAAAGTCCACATTGATTAAGAACATTCTTTATCCGGCCCTGCAAAAGGAGCTAGGTGGCTTCCCATCGGTGAGTGTAGGTGAGTACGATGCCATCTCAGGCGATTGTAAAACCATTGGTGCAGTTGAGTTTGTGGATCAGAATCCGATTGGAAAATCATCACGCTCCAACCCTGTTACCTACATCAAGGCCTACGATGAAATCCGGTCTTTGTATTGTCAGCAGCCACTTGCGAAACAGCGCGGTTTCAAGCCGTCGCACTTCAGCTTTAATGTTGAAGGCGGTCGTTGTGAAGCGTGCGAAGGTGAGGGAAAGCAAACGATTTCCATGCAGTTCATGGCCGACATTCAGTTGGTTTGTGAGGCGTGCAAGGGCAAGCGATTCAAAGATGAGGTCATCGAAATTCAATACAACGGAAAGTCGATTTCAGACGTTCTCGACATGACCATCGACGAGGCTGTTGTTTTTTTCGCTACCGACATTTCGAAAACGGTCAATAAAAATATCGTGGAGCGCTTGAAGCCGCTTCAGCAGGTTGGCCTTGGCTACATCGGTCTCGGGCAAAGCTCATCTTCGCTTTCAGGCGGTGAAGCGCAACGCATCAAATTGGCATCGTTTCTTTCCAAAGGCGCGAACGCACAACACACGCTCTTCATATTCGATGAACCCACTACGGGTTTGCATTTTCACGACGTGAAAAAACTGATCGACTCTTTCCAGGCACTGCTCAACAATGGGCACAGCATTATTGCAATTGAACACAACCTCGATGTGTTGCGTTGCGCCGATTGGCTCATAGATATGGGTCCTGAAGGAGGTGTTGGTGGGGGAGTAGTTGTGTATGCCGGTCCTCCTTCCGATATTCCTGCTGCCACCCACACAGGGCGTTTCCTGCGAGCTGCGAGCAACTAAGGAATAGAGTAGCCATCGGTTAGGCACAGCAGAAAAGCAACGATCGCGTTCTCTTCGGAATCAGTCAAATGCAGGCTTCCCGTAATTTGGTGCGCAACGTTTTCAGAAACCTCAGGTTGAAATGCCCCCTCAGCATCGCGCGCATTGATGAAGTGAACTACTTCTTTCAGTGTCTTGAAATATCCATTGTGAAAGTAAGGGCCGGTGTATTGCACATTCCGAAGTGTGGGCACCCGAAATTTACCATTTTCGTTTTCGTCTCCTACAACCTTTCCCAGTCCTAGATCTTTTGCAGCGATACCTTCTGGATTGATAGAAGGGAAGGTCGTGTAGTACGGGTTCTCCTCGTTGCGCGGAACACCCAAATTGTAATAGCCATAGTTAGTAAAAAGTATGTTTCCTGTTTCAGCATCCGGTTGCATACTATGGCACTGGTTGCACCGTGCTTTTCCTTGAAACAATTCCAATCCCTGTTGTTCTTCTTCCGTTAGTTCAATTTTGCCTTGCATCGCATAATCATACTTCGAAGTGAATTCATTGAAGAACGAACTACGCTCGAAAGCTGCTAAGGCGTCGCATAAATTCACATACGCTTCTTCCGCATAACGCATTTTACCAAATACCTTTTTGTAGAGCGGGTAATAGGGAGCGTTGAGTACTTCATTTACCAGCGATGCTGTATCGGAATTATTCATTTCTGCACCGTTGAAGAATGGTCCGGAAAGCTGATGTTCCAGCGAATTGCTCCTTCCATCCCAAAATAAACCGCCGTGATAAAGCCCGGCAGAGTCACGTTCCAGAGGGGGAATGAAACCAACATAGGCAAGCGACTGCGCGTTGCGATTTACGAAAGCTCCATCGATCATTCCTTCTGAAACGATGGCATGATTGGGATCCGTAAATGCAGTTTTCGGGGCATGGCATACCGTGCACGATTGGCCATTCGGATGGCTCAGCGCTTTATCGAAAAATAACTGCCTGCCGAGCTCTATCTTCAATGCTTCGCGCTTCTCGGATGTGGGTTTTATCCTAAAGGCCATGGTCGATAGAGCAGCACACAAGATGACTATCCCATACAATCGAATTCGAGCTGCCGACATGCGACAAATGTAGCGTTCAAAAAATGCAACAGGAATCGAAATGATTTTTCTCTACTTTAGGCCTATGTGCTACACCATACAACAACTCGAGGAGAGGATTCTGAAGCAAGGGCAGCGCAAACATTCAACACCGTCAGAAATTGATGAGGCGCTGCGCATCTTTCGAGAACAGATAAAGGGTAAGCCTTTATTTGCTATCAGCGGCTTTGAACATCCGGCATTGCCAATACTCATGGATCAAGGTAGATTGCTTTGGCAACCCATGCATTGGGGGCTCATTCCGCTGTGGTGTAAAGACTGGAATGCGGCACATGAAATGAGTAATATGACGCTCAATGCACGCGCCGAGACCGTTTTCGAAAAGCCTGCTTTCAAGCATGCGGCTTCAACACGAAGAGGACTATTACCGATTACGGGGTTTTACGAATACAAGCACATCAAAGGCAAGAAGTATCCTCATTTTATTGACTGGAAGGACGAGGATGTGCGCTGGCTTGCTTGCGTGTGCGATGAATGGAGAGATCATGACCGGGGAGAAACCTTGCTCACATTTGCAATAGTCACAACGCGTGGCAACGACCTAATGGCGCAAATACACAACAATCCGGAGTTGGACGAACCTCGCATGCCGGTGTTTTTGGAGGGCAGCGATTTGCTGGCGTGGATCAATAAGGACACTCCAATAGACAAGCTGAAACAAATGTTGAAACCATGCGATCCAGCCGATATGCGCGCACACACGGTGAAATCATTACGAGGCAAGTTTTCGCCTGGCAATACTCCGGAAGCTTTCAAGCCGCACGTGTATGCCGAACTTTATGAGCCCCCAACGCTGTTTTAGCGCATGATAATAAACGAACCGTTGAGTTCTTTTTTAGCTCCCGTTGATTTAGAAACAACAATTGCGGTCCAGTTATATGCGCCATTCTGAGCGTAGTGTTCGCCTCCAAGAATGTTGCCTGTCCAGGGTGTTGAAGGGTCTGTGCTTTCAAAAAGTAATTCTCCATTACGGTTGAAAATCTGGACTTTGAAACGCGTCGGATCTATGTCAGCTCCTTCAAAACGCAGCACATCATTTAGTCCGTCGTTGTTGGGGGTGAAGGCCGTAGGAACATAGAATTGCAAGATATCATCAATCGTAACAAGACTTGGTGTAATAACATCCGTGCAGTTGTGAATGTCGGTTACTTGCAAGTTCACGATATAATCACCGCCATATCCACTTGGAAATTCGAACACCGGATTGGCAGATGCAGAACCGCCCATGAGTTCTCCGGTAATCGTCGAAAACGTCCATAGATAACTCGTGATCGGATAGCCTTCGGTCATATCGGTAAACTGAATTTCAGTTTCTAGAATGTCCGTTGGCTGAGGACCTGCAATGTATCCCGCAATAGGAGGCGAATAGCTTGATAATTCCAACGATTGAGGGGCCGTATAGGTGCAGCCTGCCGCATTGGTGAGCGATAGATTAACGGTGTAATTTCCTGGGTATTCGAATGTAACATTTACATTGTCCTGATTGACGAGGTTATTACCGTCGGAAATACTCCAGGTGCTTGAAGCGAACGTCGAAGGATCGCTTTCAATACTCAAATTAAATCCGTTTGGCCAGCAACCCTCCGTAGTATCGGCAGAGTAAAGCACTTCAACCGGAGGCAATACATCGGTTTGAAAACATGCATTGGCGGTATAGGTGCAGCCATCTTCCACAGTTAAACATACTTGCCCGCTTTGAGTGGGGGAGTAAACGCTATTGGCTGCGTTGCCAACTGCTACACCGTCGTAGGTCCATGAGTATTGATAAGGAGCTTTTCCATAAAGCAATTCATAGAGATCCATGCTCACGCTTCCTCCGTCGCAAATCATGGTATCGTTCGGCGTTGATATTTCAATCGGTTCGATGAAGTTTATGATGAGTTCTGCTGTATCGCAGCCTGCGGGTATGAAGTGGTAATAGGTGCCTGCTGCATCAACCGCAGGATCAAAGATGCCATCGGCCAAAGGGTTTTCCGCAATGTCCATCCACGCTCCGAGTGCATAGGGTGTTCCATTCAAGCTGTCGCGCATTTCAAAGGGGGCTGCAGTCAGGCAAACATTGATTTCTGCGTCATCACCCGCATCCTGATTCTGGTTCAGGAACACAGTAACTTCATCGCTGCTGGCACAGTCGGGGTGTCCGATGGGGAAACCGGTAACGGAAAAGGTGGTTTGACCGCTAAGGTTCACAATGGTAGGAGCTTGAAGCGATGGATTGTCGAGTGGTGCAGTTGGTGTCCATGACCATTCGTAACCGTCAGGTGTCCAATCTAGAACGTCTGCCGGTTGCGCCGGTTGCACAGAGTAAATCCAGTTAGTAAATGAACCGCCATTGCAGGATACACTACCGTCGGAAGTAAAGGTGAAGGTAATACAGCCGCTGGAGGCTGCCCACGACATGCCTGTTGCATCGCCACCATTCCAGGTTGCAATTACTGGCGAGGCCGTAGAGGGGCCGTCGTAAACAGTGAGCGTTTCAAAGAATCCTTCCATCCAACCGCTTTCAAATGAAAGCGCGATGGATATACCATCGCCTGGGTTGTCGGTGCAATACGTCCAGCTTTGATTGTCGCTGTCAACGTAGCAGTACGTTTCGTCTTCTACGCAATCTGAACACTGCGGTGATGGATATCCTTCATACCAGCCCTGGAGCACAAGTTCGTCGCATCCTACTCCGAAATCTGCCGGTGCTGTTACATCAACTGCATCGAATACAGTGATGGTAAACGAAGTGTCATTGGAACAACCGAAATCATCCACTACGGTGTATTCGTAGGTGTATTCGCCCGGGCTGGTTGGGGTCACAGTTATTTCATCCAGGTTGCTGTCATTGATGGTTGCAAAGGGAGCATTGCTCCAATAGGAGGTTGCCGGCCCCGGAAGAATTTGCGGAGTGTATTCGACAACTTCAGGATAGAGTGATTCGTCCAGGATTAATCCAAAACCGACTAATTGACCATCATCGGCAGCCCAGTTATCCACCACAGTGAGCGTCCAGATACCATTGGTAGGGCAGCCAACCAAGCCATCCAACGGCGCTACCGGTTCGTAGTCTCCTTCCGGTAAGGTTCCACCACCACTGGCTGTTACCCATTCAACCCACGTCGTGGTTGATGCTGGTGTAAAACAATATTGCCAGGGTTCTCCTTGTGTGCTTTCGTCGTCGCAGTTAATGTTGTCAGCAGGATTTGGAACACCAATTTGAGTTCCCCCGCCACCTTGTTGGTGAAGCATCACTTGTTGGCCGTTGGGGCAGGTTACGTATATAACCAAATCACCCATGAAGCTATGCTCCATGTCCAGACAAATGCTTTCAATATCGTTGATGTCATCGATTGCGGTTCCGGCCAAAAATCCCATTTGAAAGATGTCGATGTTCTGCGAAATACCAAGCAGCGTATCGGGCAAACAACCGTTCTCAATTTCAACGTTTCCAATGAAACCATTCCAGGTTACCTCATACAATTCTGGCTGTGCTTCAAAGGTTATTTCTTCTCCTATGCAGAGGGTTTCGTCTTCCTGAAATCCGAGGAAATCGGGAATGGTTGCAACCAATACATCCAGCGATATGAAATTAGAATTGATACAACTGTTGTCGGGGTTGTCGTCATTCACAAAGAGCTGTACCAAGAAGTTTCCGGGTTGAGTAAAGGCATGCTGTACCTGTGCGCCGGGTGTGTTGACTGATTCTTGCGAACCATCCATGAAATCCCACGTGTAGCTTTCAAGACTGAAACCGTTCTGAGCAAATGAACCTTGTTCTTGAAATGTAACAAGTTCACCCACACAAACACGGATACTGTCGGGAGTTATACCGTCTACAATTACGCCACCGGCTTGCGGTGTTGCACATGGAGTATTGCACGATGCCGATGCTGTGAAACTACCCGTACCGCTATCATTTGAAACAAATTGAAAGGTGAGGCATCCCGAGGTGTTCTGTGGAGTGGCTTGAATAACTACCCCTTGCAGTCCGGTACCTCCATAATTACCCAATGAGTTTGCTCCGGTAGTGGGACCATCGAAAACAAACATCTGGTCCGAGTTGTTGGCGTTGCCTGGAGCTGTATCTACTGTGCTTAGCGCAAACAGATTGAAAGTTACAGTTACCTGATCACCTGGATTGTCGGAACAAATGGTGAAGGTCACGTTTTCACCATTGCTGTAGCCGGGGCCACCCTGGCCTCCCGAATCAATGATAAACTCATTGCAGGTGCTAAAGGTTTGGTTGTTGATTCCTGCACTTACTGTGATTTGTGCAATTGAACCGGTTGTATAAAGAAAAACAAAGCCAAGGAATATCCACTTGGCAAAGTCCGTGTGAGTTTTCATCTTCAAAAAATGTAAGCGTGAAATTAAGCCTTACAAAATTAGCTGAAAATCAACTTAAACAGGCATCTTCTGTGGTTACAGAAAACGAATAATCACAAGGCAATTGTGAATTGTTTTACCGCACAATCAAGATGGAGCCGTTCATTTCTTTTTTCACCCCGGTCGACTTCGATACTACAATGGCGATCCAGTTATAGGCTCCATTGGGAGCGAAGTATTCACCGGAACGAACCTCACCTGTCCAGGCGTCGTTCGGGTCGTTTGATTCAAAAACGACTTCACCGAATCGATTGAAGATTTGAAATGTAAATCGGTCCGGATCAATATCAGCGCCTTCCAGGCGCAATACATCGTTTAGGCCGTCATTGTTGGGAGTGAAACCGGTAGGTATGTAGAACTGCAGCAAATCGTCAATGAATATGGTTCCTGTAGGCACTACATCGGTGCATCCGTGGATGTCTGTTACCTGCATATTCACAAGATAGGTGCCTCCATAGCCATTGGGGAAGCTGAACACAGGATTGGCTGCTGCGGATCCTCCCAATGCTTCGCCACTTAAGGTTGTGAAGGTCCAGAGGTAGTTTGAAATCGGATACCCCGATGTTTCATCGGTAAACTGTATTTCTGTATCGAATATGTCTGTTGGTTGTGGGCCAAAGCTGTAAT
>CALQJP020000006.1 GCA_943330925.2 Chryseobacterium gleum | reverse complement strand
TGGTGACCACTTCTTCCGGCTCGCTGCACGAAACGGGCAATGCCTTTGGGGCCGCCTATTTGAACGATGGTTTCTACCGGAGCAAAGTCAACACCCAAATCGAGGCTGCTTGTGCATATAACGGCTTTTAACCGGCCTTCATAAAGGGCTTCTTCAACCCATGCTCTAATTTCTTTGCTTATACTTCCATGGTGCATGGCCATAACGCCCGCAAGCGATGGGTCGAGCTCCAGCAGGGTTCTATACCATATTTCGCATTGCGACCGAACGTTGGTGAAAATGAGTGTCGAATTGCTTGCGTGAAGGATGGGCAGTAGGTTTTTTGCCAGTCGAGTGCCGAGGTGCCCGGCCCAGGGCATTCGTTCTGCTTTCTCGGGCAGTATGGATGAAACCTCGTATCGTTTGCGAATGTTGCTGCGAATGAGATTGCCCGTTGTACTATTTCCAAGCAGGCATTGCATGGCTTCGTTGAGGTTGCCGATGGTTGCTGAAATGCCCCAAATGAGCATTGCAGGTGCTTTGTTTTTCAATCGGCTCAGTGCCAACTCCACTTGCACGCCGCGCTTGGTGCCCATGAGTTCATGCCATTCATCGGCAACCACCATTTCCAGGTTACTGAAAATGGCGTCGGCTTGCCGCGAGCATAGCATCAGATGAAGGCTTTCCGGTGTGGTTACGAGAATATTCGGAAGCTCTTTAAGTTGGCGAATGCGCGCGGCACTGCCCGTGTCGCCCGTTCGTATGTCGACGGTAAGTGTGCTCTGCATGCCTTGAATTGCTCGGGTGGCTGATTTTTCAATTTCCGTGGCTAATGCCCGAATGGGCGTAATCCAAAGAACACGCAGTCCATGTGTAACGTTTGTCTGACGGATGTGCTTGGCGATGGTAGGCAAGAGTGCAGCATATGTTTTTCCGCTGCCTGTGGGTGCGTTGATGAGCCCATGCTCCCCGCGGGCCTGGGCATCCCAGCTCTCCAATTGAAAAGCAGCAGGTTTCCACCCCATCGATTTAAACCAATGAATGCAGGCGTTTGAGGATTCGTGAGGCGAATGTGTTAAACTCAAGGTTTTTTGCTCATTTTTGCGTCGGTGGAAGGTTGATCAGTTAGGCATCATTTTGGTTACCGCCTCCAACAAACAAAAGAACACATGAAAAAGTTAATTCCTTTTTTGATTTTGGCGTTATTGGCCATTCAACCTGCGCAAGCACAAACAGACAATGAATACAAGGATTTGCTAACCTTGTTTGTAACCGAGAAATACGAGAAGTGCCTCTACAAGGCCGAGGGTTATACTCTCGAGGAGAAAACTAAAAAAGATCCGCTCCCATACATGTTTATGAGTCGCTGCTTCTATGAAATGTCGAAGCGTGATGAGTTTAAGGAGAAATATCCCAATGCCTTCAAAGATGCCATGAAGTACATCTCGAAGTATGGTAGCAAAGACAAGGAGAAAAAGTACTTGTCGGAGTACGAAGATTACATTGCACAGATACGCGCTGCAGCTATCGCACAAGCCGAAACAATGATGGATACCCAGAAGTACAGCAAAGCCAAGCAGCTGTATGATCAATTGCTCGATATCGACCCAAACGATGCCGGTGCTCAACTCATGATGGGAGTAGTGCAAGGATTGATGAAGGCAAAAAAGGAGTCCGATATGGCACTGGCGAAGGCAAAAGCAATCTTAACCGAGAAGAAGGCAGGTCAAGCTGCAGAAGAATTGAACTTGTTGAAGTATGCACTTACCATGCATGCCACAAACCTGGCCGGCACAAGCAAGGATGCTGCTAAGGAATGGTTGGATCTCGGATTAGAATATTTCCCGGACGACAAGGAATACAAGGTTACCTACGATACAATTGTGGGTTAATACTCGAATTGAAAAGGGCCGAAAGGCCCTTTTTTATTAATCGCGGGGCGACCTGTTGAATAGGATGTATCCGAAGTTAAAGATGAAACTCCACGGCTCATTTTTCTTGTCGTAGTAATTGGCGCTAAGGCTTATGGGGCCTAGGGGAGTGTGTGTTACGAATGTGGCTGACCCAACGTAGTGAATAACCGGTGTGTTATCATAGATCGCTTTTCCAATTGAGTTCTTCACGATGGCTCCGAAAGGTTGAAAGGCGTATCCTTCCAGTCGCAATTCAATTTTCTTTGTAAAGGCAACAACATTCATGAGTCCGTATGCGGTATACTGATGCGCTCTGAATTGTGGCAGAAAATAGGTTCGGCTTTCAGGGATAGGGTTGAAAGAAGGAGCCGCAATTGCCGACGAAATGTAATTGTGGAAGAAATCTTGTGTACTAAATGCTCCTTCTAAATAGAATCCGGTCTTAAACCTTTTGCTGTTGAAGAAGTAGTTCTGATAGTTGATTTTTGCTGTGTACCACGTGTGAACCGTCTTGGTGGTGTCGCGTATTTCGGATGTGGAGCCCGGAATGGTGAATTCCTCACCTTGAACCGACTTCAAGCTCATCTGGAGGAACGAACCTGAATTGGCGAATTGCTTGCGGTTTAGGGTGCTACGCTCATAAGACAGCCGTCCAATCCATGCGTTAAACTCCGTTCTGTCGGCCGTGTCGGTTGAAATGAAATCAGTAATTTGATAATACTCGTCGAATTGATGCGTGAAAAATGCCTCTGCGCGAAGCACGCCTCTGGATCCGGCAGGTGTTGATATTCCGAATTGGCCAAAACGCTCGTTCATCAGAATGTAAGATGGTTTTACGTCTTCAAAAAAGGTGGATAGACTCTTGTAAAAATCCCATCTGTTAAAGGTGAAGCCACCCTGAATAGAGAAGGGAATCCGGGCTGATACATCCCAACGGATGTCGCCATGAATAGAGCCATAAAACCTTCCGAAATAACTGTTGGCAGAAAGTGTGGTCGAAGTCAAGCCAAACAGGTTGTACTTCATTCCGATGTAGCCTGTGTTGATGGAGCGCGAAGAAAAATTGCCGCCAAATGCCAGCAGCAGATCTTTTTCTTTCTTCACATCTAAGTTGAGAGTATAGCTCTTTTTTTCGGGTTGATACGTTGTGGTTGGAAATATGGTGTTGATTTTATCATCTCCGAATAACTTGAAATAGCGTGGTTTTAAATCGGCCAGTGCAACGGGCGATTCCTTTTTAACCATGATTTTCTGAACATATCTGCGCTGCGATTTTTTCAGGCCTTCAATTGAAATACCATCAATTAGCAACGGCTGAAACTTCGATTGAAAACGACGGCGTTCTGCTTCTTTTTGTTGGATGGTTTTTTCGCGCTTTACGGCGAGTTTGATCGATGGCAACTGCTCGAGCGCTTGCTGATAGCCTATTTCGATTGCCTCCTCAATTTTATCGAAATCAAACGTCGAGATGTCGCTCAGTTTCGGGCTTACAATAACCGTGTTCAGCAATGGCGTCTGTGGCATGGACCGATACAGAATCATCGATTGAAGCTGAGAAATAAGGTCGTCTTCGGTGGGTTTTGGATTACTCCCCGACACATTGCATCCGATAATTACGTCAGGCTTGAATTCACGGTAAGCCATGTCAATTGGGAAGTTGTTGTAAATGCCTCCATCGAAAAGAAGTTTGCCGTCGACCCGTCGAGCGGGAATGTAAAAGGGATAGGTGCAAGAGGCTCGGGTAGCGACATTCAGCGGGCCGTATCGAAACGTAATTTCTTGTTTGCTTTCGATGTCGGCTGCAATGCAACGAAATGGTATATACAGGCTATCGAAGTTGCCCCCACAAGCTGCATCGGGTTGGCTCAATCCTTCCATCAGTTTCCAATCGAGCAATACTGGATTGATGAGATTGGCGGGAAGGGCATTACTCATCAGGCTTCCGCTCGATAGTCGGACAGACCCAAACGAAGCATCGGATTCTGAGTTTTTAAAGTAAAAATCCAACTGGTCGTTTTTGTTTCCTGTTGCCATGTCAAGAAACTCCTCAGTTCGCACTAAACTATCGATGGCCGAAACACTGTGACCGGAAGCATACAGTGCAGCTACCACTGCCCCCATGCTGGTACCACAGATGTAATCTATCGGCACATTGTTCTCTTCCAGAACTTTCAGAAAACCTACATGCGCAAGCGCTGTAGCCCCGCCACCACTCAGCACAACAGCTACTTTTTGTGCCGAGCCGTGAATGGACGGCAGCACAAGCATCAACAGAAGGATGATACGATAAAGGGCTGTGTGCAAATGTGACGTTGGTAATTTCACGCATCAAAGTTGCGTCAGGAATACGTCTATTTCAAAGCCGTAAAAATCATTTTTCAACTTCACTTGTATCGCTAAGAAAGTTCGTGATGGAGGTTTGTCTTGAATTGACACAGCCGCGATCCATACCAGCTAAACATCTCACCATCTACTGTGTGAATTTTGCCGTTGGGCACTATGGCGGCAATTTCACGTTTATGGGAGTCATTAAAAGGAAATGGTTCGCTCGAAAGAAAGATGAACTCGGGGTTGGCACTTCTGAGCTCTGCTTCACTCACAGCGGGATATCGCGATTCTGTCCGTTCTGCAAACACATTGTTGAATCCTGCCCTATGAAGCATATCGTGGATGAATGTGTCTTGGTTGACAGTCATCCAGGGGTTTTTCCAAATAAGATAGGCCACTGAGGGGCTAGATTGAGTGGGTAGGATGTTGCCAAAACGATTGGAAATCGTTTGAATAATTTCATCGGCTAAATCGACGGTTTCAGTGACACGCCCCAGATCGCGTATCATGGCATATGCATGTTCCAGCCTGCGAACGTCGCTGATGTAGGTGGGGAACCTCGCTTTGAGCCACTCAATCTGCTCGCGATCGTTTTCCTCCTTATTGGCTAGTATGAAGTCAGGATTTAGCGATGCAATCGTCTCGAGCCGCAGGTTTTTCGTGCCCCCGACAATGGCCTTTTCAGACTTCGCCTGGCGTGGGTGAACACAGAATTTGGTTATTCCTACAATTTTGTTCTGAAGCTTGAGATCAAACAACAGCTCGGTTTGGGACGGCACAATGGATACTATACGCTTTGGGGGCGCTGCTAGGTGGAGGGTATTGCCGACTTGATCGGTGAAGCTGCCTGGCATGGGTTGTTTGGCCACAATATGCGACAAAAAGTAAGTTCCGGACAGGTGCCTTGTCAGAAAGAGTGGTACAGCGGAGGGAATACTGACACATTTTCAGCAAAGCCGTCCGAAAATTCGGATGGCAAGAAGGTTGAAAAGCGGCCGACGTCAAAGAAACAAAGTCAAACAGAAAATCAATATCATGAGTAAAGTAATAGGAATAGATTTAGGAACCACAAACAGCTGCGTTGCCGTGATGGAAGGAAACGAGCCGGTGGTAATCGCAAACAGCGAGGGTAAACGTACAACCCCTTCTGTAGTGGGATTTGTAGAGGGCGGTGAACGCAAGGTGGGTGACCCGGCGAAGCGTCAGGCCATTACCAACCCGACCAAAACCGTATACTCGATTAAGCGTTTTATGGGTAGTAGCTACGATGAGTGCGCCCGTGAAGCTGGTCGTGTGCCTTATCAAGTAGTAAAGGGCGACGGCAATACACCCCGTGTGAAAATTGACGACAGAAACTACACTCCCCAGGAAATTTCGGCAATGGTTCTTCAGAAAATGAAGAAGACCGCTGAGGATTATTTGGGACACGAGGTTACAGAAGCCGTTATTACTGTTCCGGCCTATTTCAATGACGCACAACGTCAGGCCACCAAAGAGGCAGGCGAGATTGCGGGTCTAACAGTTAAGCGTATTATCAACGAGCCAACAGCAGCAGCTTTGGCATACGGTCTCGATAAAAAATCTCAAGACATTAAAATTGTCGTATTCGACTGTGGTGGTGGTACACACGACGTATCAATACTGGAATTGGGTGATGGTGTTTTCGAAGTACTATCAACCGACGGTGATACGCATTTGGGTGGTGACGACTTCGACCAGGTTATTATTGACTGGTTGGTTCAGGAGTTTAAGAACGAAAACGGCAATCAATTCGATTTGATGAAGGATCCAATGGCGCTTCAGCGCTTGAAGGAAGCTGCTGAAAAGGCCAAGATTGAGCTTTCTGCCAGCACGTCGACGGAGATTAACTTGCCCTACATCATGCCAGTAGACGGTATTCCGAAACACTTGGTGAAGACCATGTCGCGCGCCAAGTTTGAACAATTGGCAGACAGTCTCATTCAACGCACCATTGCTCCTTGCGAAACCGCATTGAAAAAGGCCGGTATATCTGTGAAGGATATTGATGAAGTTATTTTGGTTGGTGGTTCTACGCGCATACCTGCGATTCAGGACGCTGTGAAGAAGTATTTTGGTAAGGAGCCGTCCAAGGGTGTTAACCCCGATGAAGTAGTGGCAATTGGCGCCGCAATTCAAGGTGGAGTGCTTACCGGCGAAGTGAAAGACGTATTGTTGCTCGATGTAACTCCGCTTGCGTTGGGTATCGAAACGATGGGTGGAGTAATGACCAAGTTGATTGATTCTAACACGACCATTCCAACGAAGAAGAGCGAAGTGTTTTCAACGGCAAGCGACAACCAGCCGAGTGTTGAAATCCACGTATTACAAGGAGAACGTTCAATGGCAAAGGACAACCGCACCATTGGTCGCTTCCACCTCGATGGCCTTCCATCTGCTCCTCGCGGAGTTCCTCAAATTGAAGTAACGTTCGATATCGATGCGAATGGTATCATTCACGTGAGCGCAAAAGACAAGGCTACCGGCAAAGAGCAGAATATTCGTATTCAGGCTTCTTCCGGTTTGAGCAAGGAAGAAATCGAAAAGATGAAGCGTGAAGCGGAAATGAACGCGGAAAGCGATCGTATTGCCCGTGAAGAGGCGGATACAATCAACCAGGCCGACACACTTATTTTCCAAACAGAAAAACAAATGAAGGAATTTGGCGACAAAATTCCTGCGGATAAGAAGGAGCCAATTGAAACTGCACTCAATGAGTTGAAACAAGCTCATGCTGAGAAGGATGTGAACCGTTGCAAGGCAGCCATTGAGAATCTGAACAACGTTTTTGGTGCTGCGGCAACTGAAATGTATAACCAGTCAGGTGAGCAAGGTCAGCCAGCGGGCAACCCACAAGGCAGCGACTCTGAGGTTACCGATGTAGATTTTGAAGAGGTGAAGGACGAGAAGAAATAAGCGTTTGCATCTTAAGATTTAAAAAAGGGCCCCATAGCAGGGCCCTTTTTCTATATTTGACAAAAATCAATCGCTATGATCAAGGAATTCAAACAGTTTGCACTTCGCGGTAACCTGATAGATATGGCTGTCGCTTTCGTAATGGGTGCAGCGTTTGGAAAAATTGTCTCTGCATTCATTGATGGAATGGTCATGCCGATTGTAGGGTTGGTTCAGGGTCGCGATTTTTCCAATTTGTATTATCCGCTTTCAGAGAATGTGCGTAAGGCCCGCGAAGCAGCAGAACTGGCCGGCGGCGGTCTGTCGCTCGAGAATGCGAAGGAAATCGGTCCCGTGGTCGCTTATGGCGCATTCATTACCCTTACAATCGAATTTGTGATTGTTTCTTTCATCATGTTTTTGGTGATCAAGGCGATGAATAAGCTCAGAAGAGAGGAGCCCGCTCCTGCTCCCGAAGCAAACCGATCAGAACAGTTGCTCGAGGAAATTCGCGACGCTTTGAAGAAAGGATAGTCTTTTCGTTTTTTTTCTAAACTTAAGAACCGTATAATTGTTTGACTATCGATACGGTATGAGTAGGCGATTTTCGATAGCAATTATTGGGGCGGTGGTAGTGCTTACTGCTCTCTGCGTTTGGCTCATTTCGGGGTTGAAATTCAGTTACGACTTCGAGGCTTTTTTTCCAAAAGACGATCCTGAGACAGAATTTTACCTGGGTCTGCGCGACCGGTTTGAAACCGATAATGATTTCTTTATTGTCGCGATCGAAAATGACGGGTCTGTTTTTCAGTTAGAGTTCCTGCGTAAAATTGATAGCCTCAGCCGACAACTGGCAGCGATCGAAGATGTTACTGTAGCGATTGGACCAACGCAATTGAAAAGAATTGTTCAGGATCCGCTGCTGGGGCAGGTCATGGAAGTGCCCATGCTGCGCTGGGAAACACCGGAGTCATACGCGGCAGATTCTTCTGAACTAGCGCTTACGACAGGACTTGTAGGGTGGTTCTTTTCGGAAGATTACAAATCGGTTGCAATAAACATACGGCATACTCAAAGGCTTTCGAAGGAACGCTGCGATGTGCTTGCTGCCAATATTGAGGCATTGGTTGCGCAGTTTGATTTCAAGAAGTCGCACGTCATTGGACGTGCGCTGGGTCAAAAGCTGTATGTGGAACTCATGATTCACGAGCTCATTTTATTCGTGTCGCTGAGTCTGATTCTTACCACCCTGTTTCTCTACATCGCGTTTCGATCGGCTTGGGGAATTCTCATTCCGACGCTTGTAGTGCTTATTTCCATCCTTTGGACGCTCGGTTTTATTCGATTACTGGGCAACGATTTGGATTTGATGCTTACGGTTTTGCCGACTATCATTTTTGTGGTGGGCATGAGCGATTCAGTGCATGTGCTTACGAAGTATATGCAGGAACTTCGCAATGGCCGCGAAAAGAAGGATGCCATACGCTATGCGTTTAAAAGTATTCGTCTTGCCACGTTTTTAACGGCTGTAACAACATCCATCGGATTTCTTACACTGGTTCTTTCCAACATAGAACCCATCAGCAATTTTGGTATCTACACTTCTGTGGGCATTATGCTCGCTTATGGTCTCACGTATAGTTTGCTGCCTGCTATATTGTTTCTTGCTCAACCCACGAAGCTCAACACGTTTGCGCTCTCCGACGATTTCTGGACAAAAAAACTACACGCTTCATTTCGATGGATTCTCAGGAGGCGCGTCAGTGTAGTGATAGGAACCCTGGTTGTATGTGCCGTCAGCGTGTATGGGATTTCGCTGGTGGAGGTCGACAACAAAATGCTCGAAGACTTGCGCGATGAGCATCGGTTGAAGCAGGAGTTCTTTTTTATGGAAGATCATTTTTCCGGTTGTCGCCCCTTTGAAATGGCCATCATACTGAATGAAAATGTTCAACTGAACGATGGCGCCTTCTTGCATGATTTGGACACGCTCAATCACTGGCTGCGTGAATCCTATGGAGTAGGTTCTTTGGTTTCCTATACCGAGATTTTGAAAAATGCGAATCAGGCTACGAATGCCGGTATGCGCGAGTTTTATTCCATTCCCACCGATAGCGTTGAACTGCGTCGACTCAATAAGTTGATTCAACGCAAGGAGTTCGCAGAAGTGGTGAGCATGCATTACGACAAGGAAGGTGGCGTGCTTCGAATAGCCGGTAAGATTGGCGATTACGGCAGGAAGCACTATGAACAGCTGAATGAACGTTTGAGTGAGTTTATTCGCAATAACTGCAAAACGAAATTCGAATACAAGGTAACCGGCACCGCTCATCTGATCGACTTGAATAACCGATACTTAGTTGAGAACATGGTTTGGGATCTCCTTCTTTCCATTGCTGTTATTGGTTTGATTATGGGCGCGGTCTATCAGTCGCCCAAGATGATTCTGCTTACCATCATCCCCAACTTGATACCGCTCGTCATTGTCGGCGGCATCATGGGCTTCGCGGGCATTCCCTTGAAAGTGACCACCTCCATTGTCTTCAATATTGCATTTGGTATTGCGGTCGACGATACGATTCACTTCTTGGCCCGCACGCGCACCTTGTTGCTGGAAGGCATGAGTCCGCTTTATGCCGTGAAGCGCACATTTCTGACCACGGGTAAGGCCATGGTTGTAACGACGTTGATTTTAAGTGGAGGTTTCCTTACGCTCATTCTATCCGACTTCATGGGCACCTTCTATATTGGGCTGCTCATCAGTCTAACATTGTTCATCGCGCTCGTCGCTGAGCTGCTCATTTCGCCCCTGGTGATTATTTTCTTTTACAAGAAGAAAGGGTAGGTTTTTGTGTTGAAGGTTGCAGGTTGAAAGTTGCAGGTTGAAAGTTGAAAGTTGCCGCGGACTCTTTCATTCCGATTTTCTTTTTCATTCGAATAAAATTCCAGAATCAGAAAGTGAGAATGAAATGGGAGAGGGCACCTCGCTACAATCCTGCACTCCTGTAAAGCCCCACAAATGCCGCCGCCACCGCCTCGTTGCTAAAGCGCTCCAATGCATATTCGCGCAATGCGGTTTTATCGTATTCATCAATGGTGCTTGCTATGGTATCGATAGCGCGTTCAAGAGCATCTTCATCGCCTCGCTCTACGAGGACGCCTCTTTCAGCATTGATGTGTTCGCTGATGCCGCCAACTCGGGTGCTAATCACGGGCAGGCCGCAAGCCAGTGCTTCCACAATTACACACGGGAGGTTTTCGTAATTGCTGAAGAGCAATAAGGCATGCGACGATTCCATTTTTCGGGCTACTCCTTCCCACGAAATTTCGCCGAAGAAGTCGATGGAGTCGGGGCGAATGCCCAAACTTTCCGCTTGCTGCTTCCAATACGCTATAGGGCCATCGCCTCCGAGGGTAAGATGCACATTCGGTTTGCGGTCCGATATCACTTTCCAAACCCGCAGTATGCCGCTGATGTTTTTGTGCGCGTCAATGAGCGAGCTGACGTGGAGAAACCTCACACAAGTGTTGTCGGGCTGCGCCAATGAAAACAGTCTTGTGTCGACCACATTCGGCACTACCTGGTAGTTGCCGTGAATACCGAAGTCAATCATCTTGTGTTGCAGATCGAGCGTTACAGGGCAGAGGAATGCCGCTTTTTGAGCTCCGAACTTCGACATCCATAGCAAAAGAGGGCTGCGCTTTCCATCGTGAATCGGGTCGTAACCGGTCCAGTGTTCGGTGACGATATAAGGCAGGTTAAACTTGCTTTTTAGCCAGCGCGGTTGCCAGCAATGTGGCCAAAGCACATTGTGGTGAACGAGGTCGAATTGAATACTCTTCGAACGCATCAAGTGATAAGCTCCCTTGATAAATGCTTTGCGCTTAGCGAAAAATCCGCGTTTGCAGTAAACGATTAGCGTGTTCACGTTTTTCTCGCAATGCTCTTCAATTTTCGGTGGCCCCTGCCATTGGGGCATAGAGGCCACATACAACACCCACACATCGCACAACGTAGCCACTGCTTCGGCGTGGCGTTGCACGAAGTTGCCCACTGTGGAGTGGGCCTTGCTGGGATACCAGCTGGAGGTAAACAATATGGAAAGTCGCTTACTATTCACTGTATTTCGAGGGTGCAATCTAAGTGGAAACGATTACATGATTTTCTTGTTGGTTCTGAAAGAAAAATGCGTTTAATTTGCACCCGCATTTTAGACGGTGGTCGTAGCTCAGTTGGTAGAGCCCCAGATTGTGGTTCTGGTTGTCGTGGGTTCGATCCCCATCGATCACCCTTCAAAAAAAAGGTCCTGAAAAGGACCTTTTTTTATTTCTTCAATTCCGGGGCGATTCCATTCACGAAGTCTTCAATGACACGCGATTTGCCGGCGGAGGTGCAGCCTGAAAATCCGGTGAGTTCAGAATAGCTGATGGTGCGGTTGTATGCATCCAACATTGGTCCTGCTATAGGCATGTAGCTCCAGTGCCAGGCTTCTTCTTCATATCCGGTTCGACCGTTCGTCTTCGATGTGTAGGTTTGGTAAAAGCCAAACTCCGATGCGTGCTTTGTAAGCCATTGATAAATCAATAACCCTTTTCCCTGAGTAAAATACGCAGGCTCCAAGCTATTCATGTCGATGTCGGTTCCCCAGTGATGTCTGCTCGTGCCTGGCATGCTGCTGAATTTCATGATGTCGACAATACGCTCAAGGTCTGACTTGCCCTCATATTGAGGGCGCTTCCATTTGCGTTCCCAGATACCCTTTTGTGCATCGAAATTGCGGGTGGCAGAAAGGATCGTCAGTGATATGCCATCCTTAAGCGCAGCAGCGTGCATGCGTTTGAACGCTTCATACGCCTCTTTTCTGAGATAGATATCGGTTTTTGTTGAATACCGGGCTTCAATCAGTTGAAAGGCGCTATGCTTCGCCGGACTAAATTTTCCCAGCAACTCTTCTCGGGTATATGGAGCAAGAGAGTCCGTACCCGCCACTTGCGAAAGCATTCGCTGATGGCAGAGCGAGAGAAGCAGTGCAACAACAAGGAGCCGACGAAGAGTGGGCATCAGCATCAATGAATTCCTTTCGCAGCCAGGTAGCGCTCAGCATCGAGAGCCGACATACAGCCTGTGCCGGCGGCAGTTACAGCCTGACGGTAGGTTTTATCGGCCGCATCGCCTGCTACAAATACACCTTCGATATTGGTTTTGGAAGATCCAGGTACGTTCAAAATGTAGCCTGTTTCATCTGTGTTGATCCATGGCTTGAATACAGCTGTGTTCGGATTGTGTCCGATAGCTACAAAGAATCCGGTCGCTTTTAATGTGCGTTGCTCTCCTGTTTCGCGGTTCTTAACCAACACAGCTTCCAAGCCCTGATCTCCGAGCAAGTCTTCGGTTTCGGTGTTCCAAAGCACTTCAATATTGGGAGTGCTCGTTACACGGTGTTGCATGGCTTTAGATGCACGCATTTTATCGCTGCGAACCAGCATGTATACTTGTTTGCAAAGCTTAGCCAGGTAGGTTGCTTCTTCAGCTGCTGTATCGCCCGCACCAACGATTACTACATCTTGGTTGCGGTAAAAGAATCCGTCGCATACTGCGCAAGCACTCACACCACCGCCCAATTCGCGCAATCGTGTTTCGTTGGGAAGCCCCAGCCACTTGGCACTTGCACCTGTTGAGATAATGATGGAGTCGGCACTGATGGTATGTTTTCCGTTGTCGATTTCAACCCAGTGTTTTGGGCCGGTGAAGTCCACTTTGGTTACCCAGCCACTGCGAACATCCGTTTCGAAGCGAATTGCCTGGTTTTTCAAATCAGCCATCATTTCCGGGCCTTTTACACCGTGCGGATATCCGGGGAAGTTGTCCACTTCAGTGGTGTCCATCAATTGCCCGCCAGGTTGTGAGCCCTCATACATTACAGGTTTCATATCTGCGCGAGCTGCATAAATAGCGGCTGTATAACCGGCAGGACCACTGCCTATAATCAAACATTTCACATGTTCTTTTGCTTCCATCATGATTTTAATTTGGATTGCAAATATATCGGTCGTGTTCGCTACAAAATGTAGTCTGAGTAACTCAGCTGTTAATTACGATTAACTTCAGTTCAGAATCAGAATAGTGAGATTGGCTGTAGTTTTACCCCATCCATGAAGCACTTGTTCTCACCGGCAACTCGCGAAAACATCCGAATAGCTTGGCTGGCAATTGGCAGCCAGCGACTGCGTGCGATTATTACGGTTAGTATTATAGCGTTGGGTATCATGGCGCTTGTAGCCATGATTACAGCAACACAAGCGCTTGAGAACAAGGTAAACCAGGAGTTTGGTCGCATGGGAAGCAACACGTTCACCATGCGATCGGGATCGATGGGTGGTCGCCGTGGGCAGGTGGAGCGAGAAAATCCCCCCATTACGTATCAGGAGGCCATGCGTTTTACACGTGAATTCGATTATCAGGCAGTAGTTTCAATGACTTCCGTGGCTTCGTTCAATGCAACACTGCGTCATGGAAATGTGAAGTCCAATCCAAATATCCGTGTTTTGGGATGTGAGCCCACCTATCTCGAATTGTCGGGATATGATCTCGAGATGGGCCGCAATTTTAGCGAGGGTGAAATGGAAGATGGAACGAACGTCGTCATTATTGGCGCCGATGTAAAAAAGCAGTTGTTCGAGAACACCGGGGGTGTGGGAAAAGAGCTTTTCATTGGGAGCTATCGCTACGAAGTTATTGGCGTTCTCAAAAGCAAGGGAAACACCTTCGGCATGTCGGGCGACAACCAGTGCTTAGTGCCTGTTTCCAATGTGCGCAAGAGCATGGCCACACAGGAAACGGAATACAGTCTGAACATTCGAGTATCGGATGTAAGAACAATTGATGGAGCGATGGACGAGGCGAGAGGCTTGATGCGCACCATACGTGGCAACATGCCCGGCGATGAAGATAATTTTGATATGTACAAGAGCGATCAGATTGCGCGCGACTTGAATGATCTAACATCAAACATCACAGTAGGAGCTTCTATAATTGGGGTAATAACCCTGCTGGGGGCGGCCATTGGGCTCATGAACATCATGCTTGTATCCGTCACGGAGCGCACGCGCGAAATTGGCACGCGCAAAGCCATCGGCGCAAGCTCCTCAACTATTCGCGCTCAGTTCTTAATTGAATCCATCATGATAGGACAGTTAGGAGGCGTGGTGGGCATTTTCTTGGGGATTCTTGCAGGGAATGTTGTGTCACTTGTCATCGGGACCAGTTTTACGGTTCCATGGGCATGGATATTCATAGGCGTTACCATCTGCTTCATGGTAAGCGTAGTCAGTGGTTATTATCCGGCGCGAAAAGCAGCGAAGCTCGATCCTATCGAGGCTCTGCGTTATGAGTAGATCCTTATTGAATTCCTTGAATTTTTTTGATGCGTGAAATCTCCCGCTCAATAGCCCACGACATTTTGTTGTCGACTTGATCGTTTTTCAGGGCAACCAATAATTTGCCGGTATCCAGCATTTCGCGGGAGTTAACCTCTTCCGGCAATGCTTCCGAGTATTCCTTGAAAAGCATAAGGAAGCGATGCATGTAATTTTCCTGCAGGTCAATTAATGCGCTCAATGTTTTTGACAAATGATTGAAGGAAGCGGAGTTCATTATGGCCAGCTTTAAGTTGCTCAATGCACTTTCGTAAGATTCGAGCATCCCGATTCGATTGTCATCCGAGAGCTGAAAGGAGGGGGCTGAAAATTCTTTTGACGCTTCTTTGATTTCGAGAATTTGCTCCGCACGAATAAAGTCACCAATCGGTTTAAGCTTACTTCGAATGAGCGACGGAACCATGTATTTCTGCAGGAGTTCCTGTTTCCATTCAAATAGTTTTTGTTCGTACTGATTTTCGAATTCATCGAAGTCGTGCGACGATTCAATCCCCATCAAGGCCATAGCTTTCTGTTTAGTAATTTCAAAACCCATTACGAACCTTGTTGTTGTTTGTTACATGTTTTGGCCTGATTTTTATAAATCGCGCGCGACCGCTAAAGTACTGTTTGTTATCGCATGGAACGGCAGCCGGTCTGAAGGTGAAACAAGTGTTACATGTGATGCGCGTATTTTTGTTACTGAAAAAATTTCCTGAAAATGAGTAAGTATTTATGTGTGGTTGCCCTGTTTTTTGTGGCCCATGTATGTGTCGGAAGCGAATCAGATTCGTTGCAGAGGCCTGCTGTTAAGGGGCTCATAAAGGTGATGGGTGCCATGAGTGCCCAGAAGTCGGGTAAGGTGTTTATCTGGGAATCATTCGGGCGTAATGTGGTTAAACTCGACAGCGCCCAGCTTCTGAATGGAGCGTTCTCTTTTCCAGAGCGCGAAATTGAATTGGGAGTCTACATGTTAGGCTTGAACGAGAACAACATGTGCCCTATAATCCTCAATCCTGCCGAGAAGGTGGTCGATCTTCAATTCTCCTCTGTCAAACTGGAAAGTTCGATGACTTCCTCCGGATCACGCGAGAACCAAGGATGGAGCGTTTATATGCAGCAGGAACCTGCGCTGTTGAAGGCCATTAAAGATGCAAAGGTGGGTGCTGCAAAGAACCCCGAGAAGAAGGCGGAATTTGAAAAGCAACTTGTGGTGAAGGAAAAGGAACTTCTGAACCTGCAAAACAAAATGATGTCCGAATATCCGGGCACTCAATTGGCCAAACTCATGGGCTGGAAGCAAGAGCCTAATCGCACCGACATTCGCAAGTATTGGGATAATGTTGATTTTGGCGATGTGAGTATTACACGCAGCAGGGTACTTTCCGATCGAATCGAAAGTTTCATGCGCCTGTTTAGTAAAGGAAGTGATAGCGGCTTTTATAGTTGCATCGAGGTGGTGGTGGAGCGCGCCAAAGCACACGATGCCGTATTGGAGTTCGCCTTGAATCAAATGCTGGTTGGATTTTATGAAAGCAACATGGAAACCGTTTGCATGTACATCATCGACAACTACATCAACGGCGATGCATGTGGCGATGCAGATTTAAGCAGCGTAGTAAAGAACACGGCGGAGAGCATTGAACGACTTTCGGTTGGCCATACGCCACCGAATATTCAGCTGAACGATTCGAATGGTCAGCCGGTTGATCTCTACCTGCTAGCCGCGAAGAAGAAATACACGCTAGTGCTTTTCTGGAGCAGTTACTGTGAACATTGCAAGGGGGAAGCACCTGAGGTAAAGGCATGCTATGATGCATGGAGCAAGAAGGGCTTCGAGATACTTGGTGTTTCTATCGATCGAAGTCCTGATGCATGGAAGGCTGCCATCACGGAGCGCGGATTCGCGTTTCCGAATGTGTGCGGAATGAAGGATTTCCAGTCGCCTGTTGCCAAAGATTATCGTGTCACCAGAACCCCCGCATTCTATCTGCTCAATGCAAAGGGTGAAATAGTTTTAAAACCGAAGAGTATCCGTGAAGTGCAAGGTTACCTCGCTAAGAATTTGAAATAATCGATAACGTGAAATTGAAAAAGGCCGCATTTGCGGCCTTTTTCAGTTTTATACTTTCGAGGTTGTTATGCCCAGCTAGCAATTTTTTCAGCTTTGTAGGCTCCTGCTTCTAGCTTTTCACGCACCTTCTTGAAGCTTTCGATGGTGTAGTTTACATCCTCCAGTGTATGCACTACCGTTGGGATAAGGCGCAACATGATTACGTCTTTCGGCACTACAGGATACACTACAATTGAGCAGAAGATGTTGTAGGTTTCGCGAAGTTCGAGCGTCACATTGGTTGCTTCACCCAGGGAGCCTTTGAGGAACACCGGAGTTACCACAGAGTTGGTATGGCCAATGTCGAAACCCGACTCCTTCAATCCGCTTTGCAGCGCTCCTGCAATATGCCAAAGTTGTTCTTGCAGTTCCGGCATGGAGCGTAGCATTTCCAAACGCTTGATGGCACCAATTACAATCGGCATAGGCAATGCCTTTGCGAAAGTTTGCGAGCGCATGTTGTAGCGCAGGAATTCGATTACATGTTCTTCGCTGGCTACAAAGGCACCAACCGTTGCCATTGCTTTTGCAAAGGTTCCGAAATAAACATCGATATCTTTCTGAACGCCTTGGGCATCGGCTGCACCACGGCCGTTTTCGCCTATCGATCCGAAGCCGTGAGCATCGTCAACAAACAAGCGGAAGCCGTATTCTTTTTTGTAGGAAACAATTTCTTTCAGCTTGCCCTGGTCGCCGGCCATTCCAAATACACCCTCTGTCAGAACCAAAATACCACCGCCCGTTTTGTCGGTAATCGCTTTGGCGTGCTTCAGCTGCTTTTCGAAACTCTCCATGTCGTTGTGCTGGAAAACGAAGCGCTTACCGTTGTGCAAACGAACACCATCCACCATGCAGGCGTGGCTTTCGCTGTCGTAGACAATAACGTCGTGGCGGCCAACAAGCGCTTCAATTGCGCTCATGCAACCTTGATATCCGAAGTTGAGAAGGAAGGCATCTTCCTTTTGCATGAATGAGGCAAGCTCTGACTCGAGTTGTTCGTGATATTTTGTTTGACCGCTCATCATGCGGGCACCCATTGGGTAGGCCATACCCCATTGTGCGGCAGCCTCGGCATCAACCTTTCTGATTTCAGGGTGGTTGGCAAGACCGATGTAGTTGTTGAGGCTCCACACGAGCACCTGTTTGCCTCGGAAGGTCATGTGAGGGCCCAATTCTCCTTCCAGTTTTGGAAAAGTAAAGTAGCCGTGCGATTCTTTGGAATGCTGACCCAGCGGGCCGCGATTCTTGGCAATGCGATCAAAAATGTCCAACGTATTGAGTTTTAAAATTTCTAAGCCAAAATTAGGAAATGGTTACTTCCATCGGTTATTCATCTGTGGCAGTTATAAACAGCAGGGGCTTTTGCATTTTTTCAGAGCCGATTGCGCACTGAATAGCTTCAAAACTAGACATTCGCTTATTTTCGCGGCCGAAGTCATGAACAACCACCGCTTTTTCAACGTACTCGCTCTGCTGGCCGTCGTCACCTGGCTGCTTTCCGGCTGCAGCGAATACAACAAGGTATTGAAGAGCACGGATATCAATTACAAGTACACCAAGGCAAAGGAGTATTACGATAGCACATACTACTATAAATCGCTTCCGATTTTGGAGGAGTTGATAGGGTTGACAAGAGGAACGCAACTGGCTGAGGATGTATATTTCCTTTATGCGAGGAGCCATTACGGCGTGAAAGATTATTACCTGGCCAATTACTACCTGAAAACGTTCACCAAAACGTTCAGTAACAGCCCGCGTTCTGAGGAGTGTCTTTTTTTGGCAGCAGAGTGCAGTTATGAATTATCTCCATCGTATTCACTGGATCAAACAGACACACGAAACGCTATAGACGAGTATCAGTTGTTTCTGGATAGGTATCCTAACAGCCATCTGAAGGACTCAGCCAATCATCAGATTGAGCGGTTGAGTATGAAGTTGGAGCGAAAGGCGTATGAAAATGCCTATCAGTTCGCCAAGACCATGAAGTACAAGGCTGCAACCTCGGCATTGAAGGATTTTATCCGAGAATATCCGGGCTCCATCTACCGTGAGGAGGCTATGTATTTGATTGTCAAATGTCAGTATATGTTGGCGGAAGGCAGTGTCGAGGAGAAGAAATTGGAAAGAATGCGAGCAGTAGCTGAAAATTATCGTACATTCGCAGTCGCTTTTCCGGGAAGTAAGTTTTTGAGAGATGCTGAAGATTACTTTCAGAAGAGTGAAAAGCAAGTAGAAAAATTGAGTTCAACCTCTAGCGAACAATCTAAAAAATGAGCACATACAAGAATTCAACCGCTGCAAAGACAACCGTTACTCGCAACACGAGTGAGTTGTATGACAAGGTAGACGGTAACCTTTTCGAAACCATCGTATTGTTGACCAAGCGTGCCAATCAAATTAGCCGTGAGATGAAGGAAGAATTGTCGCAGAAGCTGGAAGAGTTCGGCAGCAACAGCGACAACCTCGAAGAAGTATTCGAAAACCGCGAGCAAATTGAAATCAGCCGCCATTACGAGCGTTTGCCAAAGCCTCACAGCATAGCAGTGCAAGAATTGGTGGACGGTGCCGTTCACTGGCGCTATCCGGAAGAAGTAATTAACGGTTAATCCGTTCGATTAATAGCATACAGAAAGATGGCAGAACGCCATCTTTCTTCATTTTCAGACCACATGCTTCAAGGAAAAAAAATTATAGTAGGTGTTACCGGTAGCATTGCTGCATACAAGGCAGCCTACCTGGTTCGTTTGCTCGTTCAGGCGGGAGCGGATGTGCGTGTAATGCTCACCAATGGTGCTTTACAATTTGTGACGCCGCTGACTTTTTCAACCCTTAGCAAGAACCCGGTGCATTCTGATTTTACCGAGAATAAAGACAGTGGCGTTTGGGTGAATCATGTTGATATGGCTTTGTGGGCCGACATGATTGTGATTGCACCCTTGACTGCCCATACGTTGAGCAAAATGGCACATGGTCAATGCGATAGTTTCTTTATGGCTGTTTACATGAGCGCACGATGTCCTGTGTTCTTCGCGCCGGCCATGGATCACGACATGTTCTTGCACGGTGCTACTGTTGAGAACATAGAAAAACTAGTTTCATTTGGTCATCATCTCCTGGCGCCCGGAGAGGGCGAACTAGCCAGCGGACTGATAGGCAAGGGAAGAATGGCGGAGCCCGAGGAGATTGTTGAATCGATACTTACCGCACTGACGGCGAAGAGTCCGCTGCGCGGAAAACACATCCTTGTCACTGCAGGCCCCACGCATGAAGCCATCGACCCGGTAAGGTTTATTGGCAATCACTCCACAGGTAAGATGGGTTTTGCACTTGCCGAGACACTGGCAGATATGGGCGCGCGCGTTACATTGGTTTGCGGTCCGTCACATCTTTCAACGCAGCACCCGCTCATTCATCGCGTGAATGTTACTTCAGCAAACGAGATGTTGAATGCCTGCTTGCCTGTTTTCGAGCAGGCCGATGGAGCAGTGCTTGCAGCAGCAGTTGCCGATTATATGCCTGAAACATACCTGCAAGAGAAGCATAAGAAGGGTGAGGAGAAATGGTCTTTGCAGTTGATAAAGACACCCGATGTAGCCTTTGCTTTGGGAAGTGCTAAGCGGGCAGAGCAGTGGTTGGTTGGCTTTGCGCTTGAGACAACGGATGAGTTGAATCATGCAATGGCAAAGTTGGAGAGGAAGAATTTGGATTTAATAGTCTTGAACAGTCTCCGCGATGAAGGTGCTGGTTTCGGAACAGACACCAATAAAATCACGTTAATTTGGCGCAACAATAAAACCCGCGAATTCGGGTTGAAGCCCAAATTGCAAGTTGCACATGACATAGCTGATGCAATCGTAGAATTGATTAACGCATGAAAAGAATTTTCGCTCTATTGATAGGTATGTATGCGGTTGTTGCTGCGAATGCGCAGGAACTAAATGCCACTGTAAATGTGCTGATACCCCAACAGGTAATTTCTCCCCCCGAGTTTTTCAATACCATGAAAAGCACGATCACAGAATTTCTGAATGGTCGCAAATGGTCAAAGGATACTTGGCAGAACAATGAACGAATTCAATGCACTTTTCAGATTACCATCGAGCAGCAGGTCGACAACCGGTCGTTTAAAGGCAGTTTACAAGTGACCAGCAGCCGTCCCGTTTACAATTCAGATTACAAGACTTCGCTGTTGAACATCAATGACCGCGACTTCGAGTTTGTGTTTCAAGAGAACACGATGATTCAATGGAGTAATGATCAGCACCGCGACAATCTGAGCAGCGTACTGGCCTTTTATGCCAACCTCATATTGGCTATGGATTATGATTCTTTTGCCATGGAAGGAGGCACTGACCATTACCTTACTTGTCAGACCATCATCAATAATGCTCAAAACGCTGCTGAGCCTGGTTGGCGAAGCAATGAAAAGGGAAGACAAAACAGATTTTGGTTCATTGAAAACATCCTTTCACAATCGTTCAAGCCAATTCGCGAGTTCTTTTATAATTACCATCGAAAGGGTTTGGATAAGCTTTACCTCGACCAGGCAGCAGCAATCGAGGTAATGAGCGCAGCTATTGATGGATTGAATGATGTGCATAGAATCAAGCCTTCATCCTACAACATGCAGGTGTTGTTCTATGCCAAGTCGGATGAGATTGTGAACATCTACAAACCACGCACGATAGACGATAAGAAGTTGGTTGTAGAAAATTGCAAGTTGCTCGATCCGGGTAACATCTCCAAGTACGAGCGTATTCTTCAATAGCAATCTCTGCGGATGTGAATAAATAGTAGCCGTTCGGAGTCAATTCGGGCTTAGCGACTAGCATAGCATGCGCTTACTTTGCTTTACTAAAATTGAATGGCATGCTTACGTCTCTTCTCGTTCAGAATTATGCACTCATCGATGAGCTTTCCATTCCGGTTGCCAACGGCTTTACGGCTATAACAGGTGAGACGGGAAGCGGAAAATCGATTTTGCTGGGTGCGTTTGGACTTCTATTGGGTGAGCGAGCCGATGCGAAGTCTATCCGACGGGGTGATGCCAAATGTGTAGTAGAAGCAACCTTCGATCTGAAGGGGTGCGAGCTGAAATCTTTTTTTGATGAAAACGATCTCGACTACGAGGACCACACCGTTGTGCGCCGTGAGATTGCCGTTGGCGGCAAGAGCAGAGCGTTTATCAATGATACTCCTGTGCAGCTCCATCTATTGAAAATGCTGGGCGCTCGGTTGGTTGATATTCACAGCCAGCATGAGAATTCATTGCTGGGTGAACGTTCGTTTCAGTTTGAAGTGTTGGACGCCTTTTCGGGCAACGACCCTGTTTTGAAATCATACAGAATCGCATTTGAGAAGTGGAATCAGCTTCGTGGTGAACTCAGTGAAGTGAAGGGCCAACTTTCGCAATGGCAGCAGGAACAGGATTACGTTCAGTTTCAATTGCAGGAATTGGAAAAGGCCGGCCTGGCTGAGTTAAAACAAGAGGAGCTGGAGTCGGAATTGAATACACTGCAACATGCCGATCACATTCGTCAGGCACTGCATAGCACAGGTGAAATTCTGGATGGAATTGAGCATTCTGTGCTCAACAGATTGGCTTCAGCGAAATCGATTTTGGGCAAAGTGAGCAGTCATAGCACAGCACTGACGGAGTATCACAACCGACTTGAAAGCAGCATCATCGAATTGCGAGAGTTGACGCGCGACATCGAGTCGTTTGCAGCAGGAGTGCAAAGCGATGAGAAGAGAGTTGAGCAAATAGGCGAGCGATTGTCGATGTTGTACTTGTTGCAAAAGAAGCATCGCGTGCAAACTGCCGACGAGTTGATGAGCATTTTAAACCAGTTGCAGTCGCGTGCATTTTCATCGGAAGAGTTGGAAGAGCGAATGATGAAGTGCGAATTGGAAATAGCATCCTGCGCGGAAGAGCTTGGTGAATTATCGATGACACTCGATAAGTCAAGGGCCAAGGGCGCAAAGATGGCCGAAAAGGAAATGCGCGGATACTTCGCTCAGCTGAGTATGGAACACGCAGAGGTGCAGCTGCAGTTGGAGCGCAAGGAGGATTTTGATTTTTGGGGAAGGAATCAAATTGCCTTCCTATTCAAAGCGAATAAGGGTGGGCAATTTCAGCCTATACACAAGGTGGCAAGCGGTGGTGAAATTGCGCGCGTGATGCTGGCCATAAAAGCTTCCATCAGCAAGCATAAGCGTTTGCCTGTTCTCATATTGGATGAAATCGATCAAGGCGTAAGTGGTGAGGTGGGTCTGAAGATTGGGGCCATTCTCAAAGAGATGAGTGCTTCCATGCAGTTGCTTGCCATAACGCATTTGCCTCAGATTGCAGGCAAGGCCGATTATCACTGGAAAGTAGCCAAGGAGGTGCGCGGCGATCAGACCTATACTTCGGTTGAAGAGATACAGGCTGAAAAGCGTGTGAACGAATTAGCAGAAATGCTGGGCGGGAAGAAACTTTCCGCTGCTGCATTAGCCAATGCGAAGGAACTGTTGTCTTAGAATTCTGCGTTCAGCGGTGTACGCGGGAATGGAATGACATCGCGGATGTTGCCCATGCCTGTCACAAACATAATAAGACGCTCGAAGCCCATACCGAAGCCTGCATGCACGCATGTTCCGAATTTTCTCGTTTCCAAATACCACCAGATGTGATCTTCCGGTATGTTGAATTGCGCGCACTTACTGCGAAGTATGTCCAGGCGTTCTTCGCGCTGTGACCCTCCGATGATTTCACCAATGCCCGGCACCAGAATGTCCATGGCAGCAACGGTTTCACGGCCTTGAGCATCGGGCTCATTCATGCGCATGTAGAACGCTTTGATGGCAGCGGGATACCCTGTGATGATAACGGGTTTCTGGAAATGTTTCTCAACCAGATAGCGCTCATGCTCACTCTGCATATCAATTCCCCATTCAACCGGATACTTGAATTTTTTCTTTTTGAAATGATTGGACTGCAGAAGAATATCGATGGCTTCTGTATAGCTGATGCGTTCAAATTCATTGCTCACAATCATGTTCAAACGTTCTAGAAGCGGCATGGACTGTCTTTCATCGACAGGCTTTTGCTTGTCTTCATTCAGCTCACGCTCTTGCAAAAACTCAAGGTCTTCACGACAATGGTCGAGTGCGTATTGGATGCAGTATTTGAGGCATGCTTCACCGAGGTTCATGTTGTCGGTGATGTCATTGAATGCGACCTCCGGTTCTATCATCCAGAATTCGGCAAGGTGACGGCTTGTATTCGAGTTTTCTGCGCGGAATGTTGGTCCGAACGTGTACACTTTGCCCAGTGCCAGCGCAGCGAGTTCTGCTTCCAATTGTCCGCTTACCGTTAGGTTGGTTGTCTTGCCGAAGAAATCTTCCGAGTAATCCACCTTTCCGGTCTTTGCAATTTCATCGATGTTTAGGTTGGTGACACGAAACATTTCGCCGGCACCTTCTGCATCGCTGCCGGTAATGATGGGCGCATGCAAATAATAGAATCCACCGTCGTTGAAGAACTTATGAATGGCGAATGCCAGGTGATGGCGAATGCGGAATACCGCTCCAAAGGTGTTTGTTCTGAATCGCAGGTGTGCTTTTTCGCGGAGAAATTCCAGCGAATGGCGTTTCATCTGGATGGGGTATTCATTCGGATCGCAATCGCCTAAAATTTCAAGTTGATCGCAGATGATTTCAATGTCTTGTCCTTTGCCCAAACTCTTCTGCACCTTGCCCGTAGCTGCTACGGCAGCGCCTGTCTGCAGTCGCTTCAATGTGCTTTCACCATGCTGCTCTTTGCTTACCACGATTTGCATCGTGCGAATGGTGGATCCGTCAGATACCGACAGAAATTGGTCGTTGCGCAGGGTTCTCACCCAGCCCTTTACTGTAACAGTGGTATCGATTGGCTGAGAGGTAAATAATTCGGCGATAGTAGCGTGAGGCATAGTACGGCGTTTTGAGAACGCGAATTTACCACATTGCTTATAAAACCAACTAGCCCGAAAACTTAAGCACTTGTGCGTTGGGGAACGTTGGGCAGGTCGCTTTCAATTTTTCCGTCGCGCATGCGCACGATACGATGGGCCATGCGTGCAATGTCTTCTTCGTGTGTGACAATTATGATCGTATTGCCAGCACGATGTATTTCATCAAACAAGGCCATTATTTCATGGCTTGTTTTGGTGTCCAGATTTCCGGTTGGTTCGTCGGCTAGTATGATAGACGGGTTGTTCACCAGTGCCCGTGCTACTGCTACACGCTGCCGCTGCCCGCCCGAAAGCTCATTGGGTTTGTGGTTCATGCGATCGGCCAGGCCCACACTCTGCAATGAATCTTTGGCTTTTTGGTTGCGCACATCTTTGGGAATGCCCGCATATACCAGCGGCAATGCAACGTTGTCGAGGGAACTGTAGCGAGGCAGCAGGTTGAAGGTTTGAAAGATGAATCCGATTTCCTTGTTACGAATTTCAGCCAGATTGTTGTCGTCCAGATTCGCCACGTTCGGTCCGTTCAGGAAGTAGCTCCCGGAGGTAGGGGTATCCAGGCAACCGATGATGTTCATGATGGTGCTTTTTCCGGAGCCTGAGGGGCCCATCAGAGCTACGTATTCATTTTTGGATATGGATAAGTCCACTCCATTAAGTGCCTTGATGGTTTCATCGCCTATTCGATAAAACTTGGTAAGACCTTCTATCCGTATGATTTCCTGCATGCGCCGCTAAAGTACATTCCAAGATGATTTGAGCCATTCACGCATGGATTATTTCCACTAAAAATCATTAAATTAGCCTCTAATTAAGTTACCGAATCCAAATGAAAAGGCGATTGCTTCTTTTTTCATTGTTGGTCGTCTGTTTCGGACGGCTGTCGGCTCAATTGCTCATTGACAATTCAATTAACGCCAATGCCGCGGTGCAGAATGTTTTGCTCGGTGCAGGTGTTACAGCAAGCAACATTACCTTTCAAGGTGACAATGCCCAGATTGGCGGGTTTACATGCAATGGATGTGGTTTGGGTATTGGCAACGGCGTCGTAATTGGCACCGGCAATGTCGATGGAGCGGATGGTCCGAATGGCAGCGGGAGTTTTAATCAGGGACCGCCGGACTTCAGCGACGGTGTTGGTGATAACGATTTGGAGCAACTCAGTGGAATGTCGCTCAACAATACCGCGATATTGGAATTTGATTTCGTTCCGACCGGCGATAGCCTGGCTTTTAATTATGTCTTCTCATCCGATGAATATCCGGAGTTCGTAAACAGTATCAATGATGCATTCGGATTCTTTCTGAGTGGCCCCGGCTTGAATGGCCCATACACCAACAGTGCGATGAACATCGCTCTGATTCCGGGTACTACAGTTCCCATTAGTATCAATACGGTTAATGATTTTGAAAACTC